>CALAPG010000174.1 GCA_937889485.1 uncultured Moraxella sp.
CTCAATTATCTGGTTATTTGTGAAGACGATGTGATCTTAAGTCATAAAGTAAGTAGTTTACTAGAAGTATTACCTTGTATTATGTTTGATTGTGATATTTTGAAGTTTGAAACCATGTTAAGACCTGTAGTGATAAACGATCAATGTCATATTGATTATCAGCAATTTGTGTTAAAACAATTAAGAACTGAAAATATGGGAACAGCAGGTTATGTGATTTCAAAAAATATGGCGCTATACTTGATAGAATTTTTTAAAAAAACTAAGATAAATCAGCCTATTGATCATTATCTTTTTCTGGATTTTTTAAAAACTGATAAGAAAATTTATCAAACGGTACCCGCCTTTGCTATACAAGATGATATTTTGAATGTCAATAACGTAACGTTGTGTAGTGATTTGCAGGCAGAGAGGCGAAAAAAATTGGATAAGAATACCTTACATCACAATAAGTTAGTCAGAGAATTGTTGCGATTGTTTCAACCTTTGAATCGTAAATATCGAAAAGAAAAATTATATAGGCAATATATCAAAAAATATGGTCAAATTATCGAATTCTCGGAGTAGTTGTGTTAAAGACTTTTTATATTAACCTTGATACTAGCCAACAAAGAAATGCACGTATGGTTGACCAGTTACAGGCATTGGGTTTGCCTTTTGAAAGAATTGCCGCTGTCAATGGTGCGACTTTATCTCAGCAGCAAAAATCTCTGGTTGATGAAGAAAAATTTTTATTAAACACAAAACGCCATATTAAGGATGGAGAGATTGGCTGTGCTATCTCGCATCGGCTAATTTGGCAAAGAATGTTGGATGACAATATTGCGTATGCATTGATACTAGAAGATGACGTGACGATAGATAAGGCTATTTTATCAGTGCTACAAGTAGCAACTACTTCTCAAGTATTTGATTTTTTAAATTTATCCTCTAATTTTCCCTATAACATAACGACTGACAAAGTAAAAGCTTTGTTGGCTGGTCATAAAACAGTGACGCGAGCGGCAAAAAACCATCATGATTTTGTACCGCTTGACTGGAGTAAACATTGGCAAATTTTTGCTTTGCACCAGTTAAACGCGTCAGTGGTGGCTTGCGAGTGCAATCCTGTACCTGCTTTAGCCAGTGGTTATCTGATCTCAAAAAAAGCAGCCAGCTGTTTTTTGGCTGCCAGCGATGTTTTAACTGTTCCGATTGATAATATTTGGCGATATGCTGGCGGAGCACTGCGCCAAGGATTTTTGGTCAATCCTTTGATTGTTCAAACGCAGCAAGATACCCATATTGGTGATAGAACGCAGACGATCTCTCTTTCTTGGATGCAAAAAGTTCAGCGGGCTTGGTTAAAACGCCAACCAAATCCTCGCCTTGCTGATGTTAAGCGGATGTACTATGTCAAATAAACCATCAATCGTACTTGCCACATTTACCCTTCAAGGTGGGGGTGCAGAACGTTTTGTACTTACCTTAGGTCAAGCATTTGCCAAGATGGGATTTTCAGTACATGTCGTGAGCTTTAAATCACAAGTGGATTATCCTTTGGATAATAGCCTACATTACCACTATTTAGCCTATCAGCGATATCGGTCATTGCCGCGAGGCTGGTTGCGATATCGGCTTTTTGCCAAAGTATTTGACCGTTTTGTCCAGCAGCATATTGGTGAGCCCGTACTAGTTATCTCAAACTTAGACCAAGTGGATAATGTACTGCACTACAGTCAGCTAAAAAATATTGTGTATGTGATTCATAATACGTTATCGGTTGAATATGGGTGGGATCAGCAGCCAAACAACCAACAGCGTCAAATTCTAAAACAATGCTATCAGAATCACCCTGTGGTATGTGTGAGTTATGGGGTACAACGAGATTTTGAGCAATATTTGGGCAAGCATCCTAAAATTACGACCATCCATAATCCCATCCCACAATCTGATATTTTGACAGATGCCGCTGCATTCGATGCGCTAGCCCAGCTACCTGACAACTGCCAGCATGGCTATTTGATTCACGTAGGCAAATTTAAGCCCCAAAAAGACCATCACAGCTTAATAAAAGCTTACGCCAAATCAACCCAGCAGCTACCATTAGTTCTACTAGGGACAGGTGAGCAGATGCTTTCTTGTCAAACATTAGCCGCAGATTTGGGGGTAGCTGAGCGGGTAATATTTATGGGGTTTCAGCCCAATCCTTACCCTTTTATCAAGGCGGCATCTGCCATGGTACTATCTTCAAAGTTTGAAGGATTTGGTATTGTGATTGCAGAAAGTCTAAGCTTGGGGGTTCCTGTTATTTCCGTTGACTGTCCGTCAGGCCCTTCTGAGTTGTTATCTACGCATTGTTTGGTACCATCGGGAGATATTATGGAATTATCCGACAAGATGTCGCAGGTGATGCAGCATCCTAAAGACTTTGTAACACCGTTTTCTGGCCATTTATTGCCAGAGGCAGTGGCAAAAGCCTATCTTGACTTTATGATACCAAGTAATGAAGGGTGAGGGGATAACCCTAGCTTAAGTGTTGTTGGCATGTTTTAATTTTAACTTTTGCCCTTTTTTATCCTCATAATTGGTTAACAATTTGAGTAAAAAAATGTGCGGGTAGCAGTTATTATTAATGGTGACGCGTGGCAAGGTCAGCAACTGCGGCGCGGTTAATCCCTGTGTAGGAACGGGCACCTTGCCACGATACATGGCAGTGGCGGTTATAAAGCCAGCTTCTTCAAGCATCTTGGTATGTTTGGCATCAAAATGCCCATAAGGGTAACAAAAGTTTTTGACCTTGGTACCAAGATTTTGCTCAAGGGTTTGTTTACTTTGGATTATTTCCTGCCAAGCGGTTTGGTCATCAGTGTGGGTCAAGCTCACGTGTTGGTGGGTGTGGGCTGCCACTTCCATGCCACTATTTATCCATTGTTTTAACTCATCAAAAGACATCAGCGGATTTTTGGGAATACCTTTGGCTTCATCCCAGCGGTTATAACTACCTACACAGCCAGATACCACATAACAGGTAGCACTAAAGCCGTATTTTTTTAAAATGGGTAATGCGTTGGTCAAATTGTTTCGATAGCCATCATCAAACGTAATGCCAACAACTTTACCGTGTTTTTGACCCAGTAAGTAAGGGGTAAGCTCGCGCATGCTAAGACCTTGATAACCCAATACTTTGAGTAAATACATCTGCAAAGCAAAGCGTTTTGGTGGCAAATGCAAACATTTAAAAGGCGCATTTTTGACGGGATGAGAGATACTGTGGTACATCAAAATGGGAATGGTTTGCATAATATTGCCAAGGTTAACGGATGGTTTCAGGGTGGAAAATACGCCCAATGGCTTGCTTTAAGGTAAGATACCAAGGGCGCTGGAAGCGTAGCTGCTTCATGGCTTGTATCTGCTGGTTAACAGGTTGGTGAGCCACTTGTTGCCAAAAAATTGCTAATTGACTTTGCACAAATTGCTTTTGCCGTCTGCGAGAATAATGTTTGACGTAGGCTTCACCTGTCGATACGTGATAATGTTGGCGCATGATTTCAACAAAAGCAAATTGCTCTACGGTGCGCGCGTTGGTTAGGCTTCGCATAGGGTACATCAGTTCACTGATTTCAATTAACTGCTCCAAGCAGTGCGGCATTACACCCATGATCAGTGAGCTATACATTTGGGCATTTGGCGGTAGCTGATACGTTTTTTGCTGCCCTTGGTGCTCATAGTAGATAGTTTGGTTTGCCAAGCCATTTACATAGTTGCGGTATTTTTTGTGCGCAAAAATTTTGGGCTCTTGTTTGTACATGACCACTTGTTTGGGCGTAATTGCTTCATATAAGGGCAAGGGACTGCGCTCAAAATAAGTGTCACTGTCAAAAAATAAAAACTTACTTGATGCACTGACCCAATGGCTACCCAGCAAACTGCGAATGATATAAGCAAGACCTAAGGTTTTGGTACGGTAATGATAATCATCTTTGACCCACTGCGCCATGAGGCTATTTGACAACTCAAGATGGACAAAATCAAGATCAGCTTGGTGCTGCCAGTCGGCAAAAAAGTTAGGTTTTGGGCTCAATACAGCGACTAAAGGACGCTGCTGCACCGCAATTTGTGAAAAAAAGCTTAAAATACTAACTTTTACCCCCTCATAATACATCTCATTATCGCCATATACCACATAACACAAAACTTGCGCAAAGGGTTTTGCGGGTGGGGTAGGTATAATTGCCTGAGGCACTAAGTCTAGATAAGTTTCCATGTTACCACCAGCGAGTTCGCTCACGCGTGTGACGTAGGCGTAAGCGGCTAAAAGCATTATCATATAGGGGGTTTTGTAGGCGTTCAAACACCTCTAGCACGATGCCACCTAGTGGATGATACTGACAGACTTTATCTAGCCGCCAGCGCATATTACGTAAAGTGTCATCAGTGCCCACTGCCAATGCAGAAGTGCCATCAAATAGTGCGACGCGCTCGGTTTGTAGCTTTTGTAACATAGCAGGATTGGGGACGTGCTTATGATTACATAACAGATTTTCGGTTTCAGTTACTTTTAGGGTATTAATTAATACAACCGCATTCATCAATAAGCTTGATAAAACGGGGTCATCATCAAAATCAATAAACGTATCACAAGCAGAGATTAACCAACGCGTGTTTAATGAAGCCAGTAAAAAGTCGCGTTCCGTCAGCCATAATGATTTGAATAGTTGATAATTTCGGGCAACATCAACATCACGGCGTATGAACACAATAAGGCTGGCATGATAGTGATTAAGTTCACTTTGACCGACAAATTCTTGGCGTAGATTGTCAATATGTTCTGTCAAGTCCTTGGCAGAGCCATAGGTATAGGTGGGCATATCACCTTGAATGAGCGCGGTTTTGAGATGATGAATATCAACATCACTTAACGTCTGCTGCAAAGCGGCGGCGCCTTTACGCCGTTGATGGCGGCTAAAGGAAAACCAATGTTCAAAGCGGCTTTTTTTTCTAGGTGGCATGATAATTATTGACCCTTTTTATCTTGGCAAAATTGCCACAATAACAAGTACTTATTCCAAGTGTACCAAGCAATACTGACAGACGCAATGAGCCCATATATCCCTGCCAAAAACTGCCCTCTTATCAAATACTCGCGTATCAGTGAAAAAACGCTGCGCAATACCGCGCCCAATAAACTGACCGTTTTACCACGACTGAACTTATCTTTTGCCCAGTCATGGCTGTAAGATAGACGCTTGACAAGGTAATGGAACAAATCATCATTGGTATAATGCAAATGTAGCCCTTTTAAATGAATAATTTTGGCGTCATCAGTTACTACTGACTCATGCACTTCTAAATCATTGTACCCAAAATAGGCGTTTGCATATAACCGATTTTCCCAATCTCGGTACCACCCATTCATATGCGTTGCAATTCCCGAAAAGTAATTAATACGGGCTAGCGCAAATACTTGTTGCCGCTGCACAGGTTGGGATAGCACCGCCGCAATTGACTCCCTTAGGGTTTGGTCAAGCCGCTCATCGGCATCCAAGACCAAAATATAATCTGAGCGTGCATAACGCTGCGCAAGCTGACGCTGTTTGCCAAAGCCTTGCCAATGGGTATTAACGTACCACGCCGCCCCATAACGTTTGGCTATCTGCTCAGTGTTATCTGTACTACCACTGTCCAAAATCACAATCTCATCAACCAGATCTTTTGCCGTCTCAAGGCAAGCTGCCAAATGTTTACTTTCATTTTTGACAATCATGACAAGTGACAAAGTCGACTGCTTGGCGCTTAGATCAACGGGTGTGAGCTGCTGGGTCATAGTGATGGATTGCTCAAAGGCATCGGCAGCTTGGTTGTGGGTCAAATCATAAAAAATGGCATATTTATTAAAAGTGTACTGGGTAAATAACAAAGAATAAATCAGCCCATAACGCCCCTGCAAAAAACGACCATCTAACCAATATTGTTTGATAAACGCCCACAGAGGATTAAAAATAACCTTAACAAATTTGGCTTTTTTGCCTTGGGCATGGCGATCATCTGCCCACGCTTTGGCATAAGCCAAGCGTTTATCTAGCCAAAATAGCGGGGTAGGCGCCGTATGATGATGCAAAAAGCCGTCAAGTTTGGCGGTTGTGGCACCTGCTAGCACCACAGATTCATGCACCAAATTATTATCATAGCTAAATTTTTTTGGATAAAGTCGCCAATGAGCTTTGACGCCCCATAACGCATTATCAATCTGATGCCCAAACACAAAGTCCAGACGTTTGACCCCGTAGACGGTATTATCAGGGGCTGAGGCAATGACTTTTAATATACTCGCCTTCAGTCTAGGGGTGATTTCTTCATCGGCATCCAGCGCCAAAATCCAATCACCTGTGGCATAGCTTTGGGCAAGCCTGCGCTGTTTGCCAAAACCTTGCCAATTGGTATTAACGTACCAAGCTGCCCCATACTCCTGGGCAATTTGCTGGCTGTTATCCGTACTACCGCTGTCAAGAATGATAATCTCATCTGCCAAGCCTGCCAATGCGGGTAAAGAAATTGCCAAATTATGGGCTTCATTTTTGACAATCATCACCACCGATAATCGATAAACGCTATTGGCAACAGTACTAGGCATGGCTATTTCCATTCAATAAATACAAAATAAGATAAAAAACTAAACAGACCACTACCGCCAATAATCTTGAATCCAGTCAGTTGGCAGCACCTTACGGTACCATTTACCACTTTTACCCACGATGGCATCGGGCGGATTGACTTCACCATGAAAAATCACGATTTTAGCGCCCTTAGGCAGCATAGGCGGTTTGACAAAACTCATGGGAAACGGCTGCACGCATTGGTACTTAAAGCTCACGCACCAAGACGCATCCCAATATTCCAGATGGTGATGCTCACGCAAATAATTGGACAAATACGCCTGCTCATGGCGCACTTGGCTACGAATGGTATCAAAATTTTGCTCAAAATTTGATAGTAAATGGGGGTAAGTGTCTTGCCCAATCTTAAAGCGATATACCGATGAGTTGCCGACCATACGCCACGGTTTTTTCCAGTCGCGAATAATCACCACGCTGTCATCATGCTGGGCTTGATAACCAAAAAAACAATCAATATTATCGACAATAACAATATCAATATCCAAAAAAAGCGCCGTACCCGTCAAATCATACAGTTCTGGCTTAAAGGTAGTCAGTTTTTTCCAGCCACGCTCAGGTAGCCCGCTTGGCAAATTAAGCTCTGGGATGGGATAGCAAGCAATATCAGGGTGGATGCCTGTAGGGTCATCGGTGAGGCACACCATCTCAAACGGCAAAGTCAAGTGACGGCTTACCATATTATAAAGGCGGTTGACGTAGTCTGCGCCATATTTGTTGCCCCATTTCATACAGATAACATAGCGGTTATCGGCAGTTGGGTGGCTACTATGGGTGATAGAAGTGGGCGTAGTAGGGGCTGTGTTCATAGTTGTCACTAGTTGGGCTGGGTCGGTGTTATCATAGCATGATTGGCGGCTGACTTATAATGCTCAATAACCGTTAGGGTGATGGGATGATTGGGCTCATAAACATCACCAAAATTTGGGATATGCTTAAATCGCTTATAATTCCACATATACTGCTCGGGAAAACGGTTAATCATCGTTTCCACGGCGTGGTTCATGGCAGTGGTGGCAGTCACCATATCGCTATCATACAGTGCAGGGTCATCAAGTGCATCACAATAAATATCAAAGCCATGACCATCTTGCCTACGCACACAGGTCAGCCCCACAAGCTGGCACTTAGTTTTACTGGCAAGTTTACTGGCAAGGGTGCTAGTTAAGGTGGGAATACCAAAAAAAGGGACAATCTCTCCCCCTGATTGGTCGGGCACATGATCGGGCAAAATAATACTAAAACCCCCCGCTTTTAGGGTCTTAAAAATTGCCTTGACCCCACTGGCGTCTGTGGGAACAAGCGTGGCATTAAGCCTTTGCCGACCTTCAAGTACAAATTGGTTGGTTTTGTCACCTTTGACGGGTTTATACATAATCGTGGGTGCGCCAAACTGATTAAGCCAAGGGTTCATAATCTCCCAAGTGCCCAAATGCGGCACAATGGCAAGCATACCGCGCGGGTTTTTGAGCGCGTCCATCAACAACTGCTGATTGTGTACGGTATGGATTTGCTGCACCGACCACGCAGGCGGCATCGCCCAGCTTTTGGCGGATTCTACCGCGCATTTTGCTTGGTTATGAATGGCGGTAAGGGCTATCTGAGCGCGTTTGTCATCACTCAACTGGGGATAGGCAAGCTGAAGGTTGGTGTGGATAATGCGGCAAGATTTGCCAGATTTTCGGTAGGCAATAACCAAACTAGCAATGTGTGCCAACAGGTATAACAACCACATTGGCACATATTTGAGAAGATTAAAAGCATTCATTCTAGCTAAAGAACTTAAATTTTATTTTTAATTTTTCAATTTCAGGCAAGTTGTGATTAAGCATTGGCACTTTCCATAAACTACTATCATTATCGTAACAATGCTGAGCAAGTTGGTAACCAATAGTTTCTTTTTTACCTTGTCCTAAATCGTCCTTTAAGTGTTCGGCTTCATCAAACGAACTGAGAAAAAATATTCTATCTTGATAAATATTTGGAATTTTTCTTCTTATATTATCAATACGATTGATATCCTTATCACAATCTAATAACGCTAAGACATAGGCATTTTCAAATCTTGATAAATGTTCAAGGGTTACCGAATTTTCATCATTGACTTGTTCTTGAATTTTTGTCCAACCTCCAAAAATGTCGCCATCATAAATCTGAGAATCATTGAAGAGAGCATGGTTGGCAAAACCTAAATAATAATCTTTGTAAGCTTGATCTTCAAAAATAACCAATAGATGTTCCCTATAATTGTTTCTGCCCATTTATCATAACTCCACTAAACTGTTCTTAATCAGGTATGAGTTATCGTATTTTGATAATTCCTTGTCAACCACAAAGTTTCGAACTTTAGTAAAGTCAATATGATTATTCCGATATAAGATGAATATATTTTCTGTCCCAACTGAATTAATGATTTCAGGGCTATGTGACATGGTTATTAGCTGGGTTTTCTTATAAAATGTTCTTTTTAATTTAGCAAAGAATGTCGCAATCTCTACCAATGAAATATAGTTGTCTGGCTCATCCCATACACACAGCGAGATGAGACCAAGCTCAACAGAAGCATTTAACAACGCCCCTACGATGAAAATCTTCTCGCCATTAGATAATTGCTCAAAGTTGATTTCAACTTTATCATCATTACCAACAAATATGAATGAAAGTTTATTGGTAGTTGCAGAGGTTGGGGGATTACGTACTTCTTCAATATCCTCGAAAACTCGTTGTAAGTTTTTAAGAATAGTCACATAGCTACTTGGATAGGCTCTCAATAATCCAGTTGCCCAATTACCAATATTGGTAGTATAAAAATTGGGTTTTAATTCGGGTTTATGAGATTCGCCCGTCATTTGTGTGGGGACAGGGGATAAAATCACAATCTTTGAAAGCCAATCTTTAAATTTAACGAAAGGGCTTTGTTGAGTTTGACGAGTATTGATAATATTTAACGCAATAATATGCCAGTCAGAAAAAAAACTAGATGTTGTGTGTTTTTGATTGGCTTTTTTTGTTGATATATTAACAGGGAACTCTTGATATTCAATAGAACCATTTTTTCTTTTAATAACATCCGTACCATTGATGATTAAATTTTCGGTAATGACTCTTGCATTATCAAAATTCTCAGGGAAATCTAAGGATAGCCCATAGCTAATCATAAACCCATCAATGACCACTTCAATTCTAAGAGTCATGGGAGAAAAAGGGTCATTGATATTAAAATCTCTTCTATCTACCAAGTCCCCAAGTTGTGAGCGTCCATCACCAATATGTCGAAAGACATTTAAAAACTGTACTAAAGCAGATTTACCAGCCCCATTTTTACCTAAAAAAAGTGAAGTATTCAACTCATCAAAATCCATTTTAAAATTTTGAAAGCATTTGAAATTATGAATATAAATACTTTTTAACATGACAATTAACCCAAAAATGAAGCAGAAGGGGTAGTCTAAAAAATCCTAGCCCCAATTGTTTTAACTTATAGTTTTAAAAAACCGCTTATTCAGCTTTACTTTCTTTTTCACGCACACGGATACCAAGCTCGCGTAGCTGTTTGCTGTCAACAGGGGCAGGCGCATCGGTAAGTGGACATTCCGCGGTTTTGGTTTTTGGGAAGGCAATCACATCACGGATTGACTGTGAGCCCGTCATCAGCATAATCAAACGGTCAAGACCGAATGCCAAACCACCGTGCGGTGGCGCACCGTATTTTAGCGCGT
>CALAPG010000175.1 GCA_937889485.1 uncultured Moraxella sp.
GCGCCAGCGTAATTTTGTGGACAGCGGAAAAAGCCACTTGGATGGCAGGAGAAGGTATCCAAATCTTTGGCGGCAATGGCTATACCAACGAGTACCCACTAGGGCGTATTTGGCGTGATGCCAAGCTGTATGAGATTGGTGCAGGCACTAGTGAAGTGCGCCGTATGCTAATTGGGCGTGAGCTATTTAACGAAACCAAGTAATCACTTATTAGCAAAAAAGCCCTAGTCATTTGATTAGGGCTTTTTTATGCGGTACTACTGTTTGCAGCGTGACTAGCTAGTATCTAACCTAGCGCCTAGCGCTCACCTAAGCCTTCTGACAAGGTTTTGGTAATGGGCTTGGTGAGATAGTTGAGCACGGTACGCTCAAGCGCTTTGATTTCAACCGTGGCAGTCATGCCAGGTCGAATCACGATATCTTTGGCACGCCCTTGAAATTCAGCTGCTTTGATACGCACTTGCACACGGTAATACGGCTGTTCCCCTTTTGGGCTTTGCTCCATAAGCGTATCTGGGCTAATGTAGGTCACCACGCCATCCATTGACCCAAAGATGGAATAATCATAAGCATCTAACTTGACGCTGGCATGTTGCCCTTCTTTGACATAAGCAATATCGGCAGGGCGTACTTTGGCTTCAACAATCAGGTCACTACTGGTTGGCAACAGCTGCATGATGATTTCGCCAGGTTTGACCACGCCGCCTATGGTGGTGATTTTGATGTCGTTGACTTTGCCGTCGGTGGGGGCTTCAAGGCGTTTTTCTTGCAACACTTGGCTACGGTCACGCAGCTGTTCTTCTTCAGACTGCAGCTCTTCTTGGGCTTTGGTCAATTCCGCTTGGGCTTCTTCAAAGTATTTATTACGTTTGTTATTAATTTGTGCTTGAATATCAGCCACTTGGCGGCGAAGTTTGATCACATCCGCTTGGCTCACATCGCCATATTTGAGTAACGGCTCATTCATAGCAAGTTCTTGCTGGGCAAGTTTTAGCATGTTTTGTAAGGATGCCACATCTTGCTGGATGGCTTGTTTGCGCCGATTGTAAAGCTCAGTTTGGTTTTGGATATATTCATGGTATGGCTTGACTTCGGCAGGAAACACCAAGGGTTTGTCAAAAATTTCTGATTCTAATCGGGCAATTTTGGCTTTGAGTGCAGCAATTTTGGTGGCGGAGTTATCCACGGCAGCTTGGGCTCTGGCTTCTTCTAGCACCACCAATAGCTGTCCTTTTTTGACGTTATCGCCTTCTTTAACCAAGAGTTTGGTTAAAATGCCGCCATCAACCGCTTGTATTTCTTGGGTTCTTGCGCTTGCAATCACGGTGCCTGTGGCACGGGTGACTTGGTCAATTTTGGCAAAAGCCGCCCACGTGATTAAGCAGATAATGGTGAGTAAGGCAATCCAAATTACCCAACGTGCCCGATGGGTATTTGGCGCAGTGGGTTGGTATTGGTAAGGTTGTGTCATGGTACAATACTCTTAAGCCGTTGATTGCAGAGGTAATTGGGACAGATTAGGGCTGATTTGCCAAGTTTTGTGCTTGCTGCTGTGCCAGTGCTTGTTGGCGCACCATTTCTTCATTTTTTTGGAGCTGGGCTAAAATAGCTTGTTTGGGACCATCCATCACAATTTGGTTGTTTGCCATGATGATAATTCGATCCACCAAGTTTAGCAAACTGGTTTTATGAGTCGATAAAATTAGCGTTTTGCCACCTTGCTGTAGCGCTTGGGCAATCACTTGAATACACTGCTGTTCTTGTGCATTGTCCATAGAAGCAGTGGGTTCATCAAGCAGCCAAATACTGGGGTTGGTGAGTACCAAACGAGTAAATGCCACGAGTTGTTTTTGTCCGCCCGATAGACCTTTACCGCCTTCACTGATGGGCAAATCAATGCCTTTTGAGTGGCTGGCCACTAGCCGTATCAGCCCTGTGGTATTGAGTGCTTGCTGCAGCACATCATCGGACGGAGCAGGCATGCCAATCAATAAGTTCTCTCGCAATGTGCCTTGAAATAAGCGATGATCCTGCTGTAAATATCCCACTTGCTCACTGAGGCTTTCACGGCTGATTTGGTTGATATCCAGCCCATCGAGTAGCACGCGCCCTTCTGTTGTGGCGTATAGTCCTGATAATAATTTAAGTAACGTTGATTTGCCCGAACCAATTGCGCCCAAAATGGCAATGCGCTCGCCTGCTTGAATATTAAGGTTGGGAATCTGTAAGGCAGGCTGGTCATTGCCCGCGTATTTAAACACCACCCCTTGGCATTGGTAGCTGCCTTTTAGGGTAGAAGGCGATAGCGGATGCTGTACGCCATCATTATCTTGCGCTAGGGTAAATAACCGCTCAAGGTTGGCTTGCGCTGCTTTGGCGTGTGAATATTGCATTAATAGCTGCGGTATTGCCATAATAGGTGCCAAAATGCGCCCACCAAGAATGGTACAGGCAATCAGACCACCTGTGGTCAAATCGCCCGTCATCACAATAAACGCTCCCACAATCACCAAGCCCACATAGCTAATTTGCTGCAGCATTTGTACGGCATAATTGAGGTTGTCATTGATGTGCTTGACCTTGAGGTCATTGTTGATGGTGGTGTTCATGATACCCAGCCACCGTGATAAAAATTTCCAGTTGCCTGCCCCTGCCTTGATAGTTTCAATGCCTTCTACGGTTTCCACCAAAATCCCTGTCTTGGCATAAGAAGCTGCCGCACCTTCTGCTGCTGCTTTATCCATCTTGGTGCGGCTTGCCAAGCCCAAACCAATACCCACCAAGCCTGCCACAATCGGAATTAATGACAGCCACGGCGAGCCAATCACCCCAATGATGACGATAAATAGCACACTCATGGGCAAATCAACCAAGGTAAATAAGGTTGAGGCGGTAAAAAAACTTCTAACCTGCTCATAGCCGCGTAGCTGGGCGGCAAGTGACCCCACCGAAGTGGGCATTTGGTCAACGCGCACCTTTAGTAGCCGCTCAAAAATATCCCTTGATAAATTTTGGTCAAGGCTTACCACCATCTTGTCCATAATTTTGGCACGGGCAAATTTCATAAACATTTCAAACAAAATGACCAGCGCCACCCCAGAGGACAAGATAATCAGCGTGTACTCACTGTGGGTAGGAATAACGCGGTCATACACCTGCATGGAGAACAAAGACGATGCCAACGCCAAAAAATTGATCATCAATGAGGCAATCACGGCTTCCACCACCACATCTTTATGGCGGGTTAGGTTTTGATTGAGCAGCTGTTTAAATGTCATGCGGCGTTTTTCCACATGGGCGCTTGATAGCTGGATACGCGCAATAAACTCAAATTCGTCACTTTGGCAGTGATGCGCCTGATGGGGCTGCTGCAGCAACCATTGCTTGCTGCCCACATGTTGCACAATGCGCCCCCAGCCATGTTGGGGATGATACGCCAGTAATGGCATAAACGCGGCATCAGGCTGTGCTAGCACCTGGGGGCGCTCAGAGATACCCAGTATACCAAGTAAAGCGCTTAGTTTGTCACTTGGAGGTGATAACGCTTGAACTTGGGTGATGCTAGATTGCAGCCGCACTTTATCAATGGCAAAGCCTTGTTCTTTTAACAAATTGGCGACCGCATCTAATAACGCTGTTTCTGGCAAGCCGTCACTTGGCGTATCAGCGCTGTTTTGGTGCAGGGGCTTGGTAGATGGCAAATGATGCATAACGATTACCTTTTTGTTGCAAGTTGACTTTTTTGCAGGGTGACTTTGTTGCAAGTTGACCCAGTCAAATCCTGTGAAATATTGTATGGGGCGCTTGGACTCATAACCTTCAAAATCGATGGACAAGTGACCGATGGATACGGGTCAACAGCGGTCTATGGCATCCATGGGGCACGACTGTGACGTTACTGGGGCATGACTGTGGCGTCATCGGTCGTAGCAGCAGGCGAGGCTTGATGGGTAGACTGTAGCCATTGGTGTAGCGCATCATAGGGCTGATAGTCAACCACGGGGTCCGTAATTGCTTGGTAGTTTTGCCAAGGCATACGTCCCAAATCAACTTGCAGTTTATAAAAAGCACCAATAATTTGACTTTGTACCTGTAATAATTGCTGTTGGTAGCCAGCTTTTTCACGCACCGCATTGAGCACTTCTAGCCACGTTTTGCGTCCTGCGATAAACTGACGACGATAAGAATCAACGACAATTTGCGCGCCTGCCACGGCAGCAATCAGCGAGGTTTCTTGGTCTTTGGCACTGGCAAACTGCTGGTATTGGGTTTGTATTTCTTCTAACACGCTGCGTTTGGCGGCTTCTTGTGATTGCTCAAGCCCTTTTACCCGAGCTTGTGAGGCTCTAGACAGTGCCATGGTTGAAAAACCCGCGCCAGGTTCGTAGTTGAGCCCCAATGAAAATTGCCCGTCATTTTTGCTGGTTTTATGGTAATACAGCTGCTCATATTGGGCATAGATGGTGGGATAGCGGGCGGCTTGTTGGGCTTTGACTTGCTGTTTGGCAGCTTCGACTTGGTACTGCTGTTTGATGACTTTGGGGTTGTTGATGGCAGATTGAGAAAATATCAGGGCTTCTAAATCTTTGGATTGCGCTTTGGCGTACTTTGCCATGTCATTGAGCGGGGCGGGGCGCAGTCCTTTTTCATTAATCGGTTCGCCAATCATTTGTGCCAGCCGTGCTTGGGCAATGCGCTGCTGCTGCAAGGCACCTTGATAGGCATTTTGGTCTTGTAAAATACGGTTAGTCACCAAATCCAAATCGATGCGCGCAGAGACACCTTGGTCAACACGGCGTTTCATCATGGCTTCAAATTCATCGAGTTGTTTTAGATTGTTGACGTACAGCCCTTGTAAAGCGGTTGCATAGATATGACTTTGCCAAATATCAATGGTGTTTTTGGCAATGGTGTTTTGTTGTTCATACACAAATGCGGTGGCGGCTTTGTCATCATAAATGGCTTGGTTGACATTGGCGGTAAGTTTGCCGCCTGTCCACAGTGCTTGACGCACATTGGCACGGCTTATCAAGCCTTTGTCTTGGTCATACCCCGAGCTGATCGCAGGTGCAGGGTATAAATTTAGCTTGGCAGCGGCAATACTCTCGCGGGTCGCCTGTTCATCCGCCATGGCAGACCCCACCAAGGGATGGGTTTGTACCGCTTGGGTGATTAATGAATTAACGTCGGTTAAATTGGCCGCGTGTGCCGCACCAAAACAGGTCAATGGCAGCAGTACGCCAAACTGTTGCAGCAGGTGATAATATTTTTTTAATGACCATTGGCACGGGCAAAAAACCAACGATTTAAACGATGCTAGATGCTGCTTATACATACCGTAATCCATACCATCAGACCAATACATGGACAAATTTTTTGTATCATAACAAATTTTTGGCAAAAAATCGCGAATTATGCCGTGCTAATTTCGAGGCGTTGGGTATTTTGTGCTACTATTTTATGTATCACTGTCGAGGTACTCTGTATGTCATTATCACCCCAAGACAAACGCGCTACTAATGCTTTGCTTGAGCAACACACCGTCAAACCAACCACGGTAAGCGCACAACAACAAAAGCGCCAGCGCATCCCTAATGAGGTGGTCAAGCCGCTGCTACTCACCTTATTATTACATGGTGGCTTAGTGGGTGTGGGAGTATGGTACTGGCAATCTCAGCCTACCAAGCTTGCCACCACCCAAACACCTTTGGCAAAACCATCCACCAAATCCACCCAAACTATCGCATCACCCATCGCTACTAGCGCGGTTACTAGCCACCAAAGTACTTGGGCAGTATCACCCTTACAGTCACTCCAACAGATTTCTTGGCTATTTAGCCCGTATGCACAAACTGATACCGCCCTACTTGCGTCTGTAGCTACACCCCCGCCCAACCATGCTGCTAAAGATGGTAAAGATGGCAAAAATCTCAACCGTGTGGCGACTGATGACCACCCCTATTCCCTTCCCCCTATGCCCGCAAGCTCCCAAGTAGTTACTGTGGCAGCACCCATCACCCAAGTGCTGACCGAGCGCGATATCCCAAGCCCCAAGCAAACCGCTGCCACTACCACCAGTAAGCCCTACCTTGCCAAAACCCCCTTGGACAAAAAAGTTAAAGAACTGACCACCGCCATTGAAGATGACAACAAACAATTATCTGAACTAATAGACCAAGTCAAAAAACACAATCAGCAACAAATTGATAAACAAACCAGCATAGAATAAAACAAAAAGCTGCCTGAATGGTAAATTAAGTAAAATTAAGTCTATTTATTTTAAAACATCACCGCCAATCAGAAATTTGCCACGCCTATCTTTAGGCCACTTTAACAATTAAAAAATATTGATAATATATTCTCCTTAAAAAGTGCAAGACAATTCCATTCTAGGATAACGCTTGCACTTTACTTATTAGTGATAAAAAATTAGTGATAAAAAAGCATTCCTTCAACCATAAAAAAACAAAAGTTATTAATTTTAGTGATATTATATACTCAGTAGAAAATTAATAACTTTTGTTTAATACACACAGCCCCGAGAATTTAATTTAGCGCTATCCAACATCAATATAAGCGAGGATTTTTAATCCTGTTTTATCTCAAGGCTAGATATCCCATATTTTTAACGCTAGGAGCAACACATGGCCATCTTAAGACCAGTAACCCTCACCTTATTACTAGCCAGCGGCATGGTCAGTCAAGCGCAAGCCGCACGTATCATTGATGAAACCAACCACAAAGCCGTCAACCAAGTACACTGGCACAAAGTAGACAACATGGCAGCCAAAGACCGCCTAAACCAAGCCATTCCTGACAACACCGCCAGCGTGGTATTTTTACGCAAACTTGACAAAGACGGACTACAAACCAGCGCCAACGTCGCCATCAACGACCGTTTTCAAGTCAGCTTACAGCCCAACAACTACAGCCAAATCTATACCTGCGTGGGCAGCAACCAAATCAGCGCTGAAATCACTGGGCACAAAAACAACGACCTGCTCAAAAACGCCAACCTCTACCAACTCAGCGCCAACACCACCTACTTTTTTGAAATAGACGTTGACGCAAAAGGCAACGCTACCGTAAGCCCAATCAGCCAAAACACGGCCATGGCAGCGCTTGAAAACATGGCTTACCAAACCCACCAAATCACCCGTGTGGTGCCCAACTGCCCAGTGATACAGCCACCTGCACCAAAACCTATCGCTGCCCCTGTAACCGTGGTTGCACCTGCGCCTATTCAGTATGAATCAATTGAACTCAAAGTCCTATTTGACAACGACAAATCACTGGTCAAACCCAACTACTACCCAGAAGTCAAACGCGTTGCCGACTTCATGGCACGCCACCCAGAAGTGAGCGCCACCATTGAAGGACACACCGACAGCAATGCCAGTGACCAGTACAACCTAGCCTTATCACAGCGCCGTGTTGATGCCATCAAAAAAATCTTGATTAACAACTATGGCGTACCTGCTG
>CALAPG010000176.1 GCA_937889485.1 uncultured Moraxella sp.
CCTTTAAATCCAAGTCCTGTTGTAAAAGTTAAAGATGATTTATATGTAAATGAGCAGTATCACGGTCCAACAAGGGCTTTTAAAGATATGGCACTTCAGTACAACCTTGATTGGGAGTTATTGGTGGCAATGGGCTACCAAGAATCTCATCTTGATGCAAATGCCGTTTCACCTACGGGGGTAAAGGGGCTGATGATGTTGACCAGTAGCACTGCCGATGCGATGGGCGTGACCAACCGTACCGATGCCAAACAAAGTATTTTGGGGGGCGCCAAGTATATTAATTTGTTGCAGGCGCAATTTAGTCATGTGCCAAAATCTGATCGGATTTGGTTTACGCTCGCCGCTTATAATATGGGGCCGCAAGCGGTCAAAAATGTTCAGCAAATCTTGCAAAAACGCGGACGCAATCCCAATAGTTGGGCGCAAGTTTATCAATACTTATCCAGCCATCGTGCTACCAATAGCCGTTATCAGCAGTGCATTGACTACGTCACGCATATTCGTAGTTATTTGGAGGCGTTAAAGGTGCAGCGCATCGGTAGCCGTCAGGTCGCGTAGTGCGAGGGATGTTTTAGCTTGTTAAGAAGAATGGTTTGATGCCATTCTTTTTTTTGTGTTATCTTGGTGAGTGTGGCTTTTTTTAGTGAGTGTGGTTTTTTTTAATAGATACGGTAAAGACTGCTAAGGATAATTTGTGACGCATTTAGGATCCCCTACCCAACCGCCTGTTTTTAAAAATGCCTATCGCATCTACCTTGAAGATACTGATGCGGGCGGTATTGTTTATCATGCCAATCATTTAAAGCTGTTTGAACGCTGTCGGCGTGATTGGCTACGCAATCTAGGTATGAGCAGCTATTTTTATCAAGCCCATTCGGCTAAATCGACCCCCGATGAATATTTGGTCAGCCCTGATATTCAATTTGTGGTCAGTCAAGCCAACGTTAGTTATCATCACCCGATTTTATTGGATGATGAAGTCACGGTCACTGTGTCGGCGGTGACTTGTAAAGCAGCATCCTTGCAGCTTGATCAGCGGATTTATGGGACGGCAACCAATGACAAGCAAAGCACGGTGCTACTAAGCCAAGCGGCTATTGAATTGGTGTGTGTTCGTACCGCCAAAAACGCAGCAGGGCATACGCAAGTACGCCCTACTCGGTTGCCACAGGCTTTTGTGACGCTACTGCAAGCAGCAACCTAGCCAAAAGCCAACCAAAGACAAAGCCAAGAGGCTAGCTAGCCATTATAGTGACTGACCTTGACACGGCTGACACACCACCGCGCCATCTTCAAGGCGATACGCTAGCAAGCTACCGCCCCAAACGCAGCCCGCATCCGTTGCACGGGCGTTAACAAGGTCAATAGCTCCACCAAGCGCCGCCCAATGTCCAAACAAAATTTTGCGCGCTCTTGGTACGTGCCATTCAAACCAAGGGCGAAAACCTATAGGCATTGGGGCATCTAGACCTTCTTTAAAAGTAAATTCCAATGTACCATCAGACTGGCAAAGTCTCATACGGGTAAAATAGTTACAGATTGCGCGCATTCGTGCATAACCCGTTAGGGCGTCAGACCAAGGCAGTGAACTGTCACTGTATAAATTGGGCAGCAAACGATCTAGCTGCCATAGACTACTTTGTAATTGCGTTTCTAACTCACGCGCATAGCTTGCCGCTTGGCTAATTGTCCAATGCGGTGGAATCCCTGCATGTACCATAACAGTGTGGTCATTGGGGTATACCAATAACGGCTGATGGCGTAGCCAATTTAATAAATCATCACAGTCGGGCGCATCAAAAATGGGTTGGGTTTTGTCTTTTTTCTTGGCTTTTAAAACGCCGCGCCATACCGCGATTAGGGTAATATCATGATTGCCCAATACCATTTGTGCACAGCCTGATTCACACAAGCGTTTGACCAAACGCAGCGCCGCCAATGAATCATTACCCCGCGCCACAATATCGCCAACAAACCACAATTTATCTTGTTGTTCATCAAAGCTGATATCACTGAGTAATGCCTGCAAGTCTTCATAGCAGCCTTGGATATCGCCAATAACATATTGATGCCGAAAAGCCATAACCCTTTTACCTATTAATTGATCTTATTTGATTGACCATATAAAAAACGATTGCGGCTAACCTTGTGTTGCCATGCCGTTGGCTATAGTTACAAAATCTGCCACGCCTAAAGTTTCGGGGCGCGCCAAGGGATTAAGCCCCCAATCAAGTAATTGCTGCTCGGTCACCGCGGGCAAAATCGGGGATTTTTTAAAAATTGCGCGCAGCGTTTTGCGGCGATGATTAAACGCCTCGCGCACCACCAATGCAAAGCGTTTTTCATCATCCGCCACAATCGGTTTGGTAGTATGAGGCGTGAGACGAAATACCGCGCTGGTCACTTTAGGGGGGGGATTAAAGGCGCCATTTGGTACCGTCAGTAAATAATCTGTGTGACAATAATATTGCATCATCACCGACAGCCGCCCATATTCACGGGTATTGACATCCGCGGTAATACGATCTACCACTTCTTTTTGTAGCATAAAATGCATGTCTTCAATCACATCAGCAAATGTAAGCAATTGAAACAACAGCGGTGTTGAAATATTATAAGGTAGATTACCCACAACTCTCAGCTTTTGACCCGTAGCGCTGGCTGCCATCACCATGGTTTGATAAAGCTCTCGGTAATCAACTTCCATGGCATTGGCCTTGACGATACTCAAACCCTCGTTGCTATTGGCGCCAATTCGAATACGCAAACTATCCGCCAAATCCGTGTCAAGCTCTACCACGGTAAGTCGATCAACTTCAGCGAGCAACGGCTCTGTGATTGCCCCCATACCTGGTCCAATCTCTAGCATCAAGTCATCACGCTTGGCATGAATACTATCAATAATTTGGCTGATGATGGATTTGTCGTGTAAAAAATTCTGTCCAAAGCGCTTTCGGGGTTGATGCGATAAAAAAGAAGAAACAGCCACGCAGTAGATTCCTGTGTTAAATTCAGCATTAACTTTGCTAACCTTGATCACCCAGCACTAAAAATTGGTTGTATATCATTAATTATTAGGCACAGTGCTCAACCATTATCCGGCAGTTACCTACAACCAACCCCATAAAACCCTGTGCTTGCTGCTTAATTGGCAGACCCAAACGGTATTCAAGTCAACAAAAAATAGACTGACAATTATAACATAGCTTGACGTAGCACCATGACAATTTCATGACAACTTACCACAAAATATGATTGCTTAACCCTCGCCAGCGCATTAGCTGCTTCATTTTCCCTATATATCTACTTTATCACCCTGCCAAAATTGCGAATAAGTCGAATTATCGCCCCAATATTGTTATAATAGCCGCCATTTAACCATATCCTCGCTTTATTCACCCAATTTTATCTAACCAATTAGAGAGCATCCTATGGGCTTTAACTGTGGCATCGTTGGCTTACCCAATGTCGGCAAATCAACCCTTTTTAACGCATTAACCAAAGCAGGCATTGCTGCCGAAAACTTCCCGTTTTGTACCAAAGACCCAAATACAGGCATTGTTCCTGTGCCCGACCCACGCCTAAAGCAGCTATCTGATATTGTCAAACCTGAACGTGTCATACCTACCTCAATGGAGTTCGTTGACATTGCAGGTCTAGTCGCTGGCGCAAGTAAAGGCGAAGGCATGGGCAATCAGTTCCTTGCCAATATCCGCGAAACCGATGCTGTCGCTCATGTGGTACGCTGCTTTGATGATGACAACGTGATTCATGTGGACGGACGGGTCAGCCCACTAGATGACATCGAAACCATCAACACCGAGCTTGCCCTTGCCGACCTTGAAGCAGTGAGCCGCGCGATTATCAACGTCGGTAAAAAAGCCAAAGGCGGTGACAAAGACGCCAAGGCCATGCTTGATGTCTTCAA
>CALAPG010000177.1 GCA_937889485.1 uncultured Moraxella sp.
TGTGGGGTGCGACATTGCCGCTGGTGTCGCCGCTGCTATCTCAGCAGTTTCAATCCACGCACCCGTGTGGGGTGCGACCAGATGATAGCGATGCCAGTATTCGTGCTGATGGTTTCAATCCACGCACCCGTGTGGGGTGCGACCTGTTGAGCCAACTGCCAAAACTCTTGTTGCTTTGAAACTATCCGACATAATACCAGCATGATACATTGGTGGTTGCACAGAGTGGTCAGCATTAATCTCAATAACTGTACCACTGACACATAAGCGTTTCCCACCTTCTGTTATTGGGTCTTTCATAACCTTTCCATAGGTTGTTTCTGGTATGGCATTAATATCTTTCCATGTAATGCCAACTGCTGTATGCCAAGCAGCTAGTTCTCCTAAAGCTTTTGGCATTTCATTATTTGTGACTGCAATATCATTTTTAAACAATTGTATTGCAGATGCCAAATCAGGGGCTTGTTGCTTGACTTTATCAATACCGTTCTGCACCATTTCTGCTTGAGTGGGCGAATTGGCAGTTACAGGTGCTGAACTTACAATCTCGGTTTGATTGGCGGTAGAACCATTAGAGCTTTCAGCTTTATTAGCATTGTTGTTAGAGCATCCAACCAGCCCTATTGCTGTTACAATGCTGCCAATAATCAATTTATTCATAATCAATCCTTGTTGGTAAATAAATTGATTATAATAAGTTTTATTACTAAAATCTAACGCTTTTGTAACTATCAACAAAACCCCTGCATACCACCCATATGCCAATCATCAAACATATCTTGCATATTTTTTGGCACATCACTGGGGCTTGGTGCAGGCGTCCATGCCATCGTTGCCATTGGCATGGTACTGGCATAATCGCATAGCAAATGCGCGATACCAGAGTCACCATGCCTTTTGTTACTACCATCTTCCGACTTGGTACGCTGCTCAGGGATTTTTGCCACCCCTTTGACCTTACGAAACAGCAAATGGTCATCACGGATGTCTTTGTTGGCTGGCATATTTTCAATCATGCCATCTTCAAGACTGGCTTTAAAGTGTGGCGTATGCTCACGGTACCACCCTTCAGACAACATCACCGCCTCGACACGCTCACCCCACTTGATTTGCATCTGCTCCGCCAGATAACCACCGTTACCTGTGGCATCATGTGCGCCTTTGGCAAATCTAGGTAGCTTATCCGTCACGTGCGACAAGATTTGCTTTTGCTGATTATACGGAACTTTAATCATCTCCAGCACAAACGGACAGTAACGCTTTAGGTTCAGCCGTTGACCTTGTACCCACATCGATGATGCATCGCGCTTACGGGCAAAGTCTAGCCCATAAAAATGCGTATCTTGCGGTTGCAAGCCCACTAGCAGCGGCTCAACCGTTGCTTTTAGCCAAGTCTCTACCTCTGTAGTGCGTGCTTCTTCTGTCCACGTATCAAAGCCTTTGGGGGCAGTAAAGGTCACAACTTGCGACTGCTCATCCGCCAATTTCTCAAGTAGGGCGGTGGATAGCCAACGCCCAGAGCCTTGGGATGGGATAACATCAAGCTCCTCGTCGGCATCATCGCCATAGAAGTCATAGACTTCCTTGACCCACTTGGTTTCCTCATCCGCATCGTACTCGATACCACGCCGCAGACAAACGCGCTTGTACAGCCCATCTTTGACAGCTTCATGAAAGTCGCAGCGAAACACCGAGCCTTTGCGCTTACCACTACGAATCTCATTGATAAGTTCGTTAAACAGGTTCTCATCACCATTGTGCGTTGAGATAATACGGACTTTACCACCCCAAATCAGTAGTGCCAGTGCCGCCTTGATTAAGCCAGCAAGGTCTTCATGGAATGCCGCCTCATCGATGACCACCACGCCTTGCTTACCACGCAAGTTAGATGGGCGACTAGATAGGGCAGTGATACGGTGCTTTGAATTAGGAAAGCGGATGGTAAAGGTTTTAATTTGCTTGTCTTCATCTTCCCACAATCCTTCTTCGATTTCGCTTGCCACATAATCAAACGAGCGTGCCCACATCGCACAGGCTTCGATGAACTCCATTGTCATGTCTTGGTTATAGCCGACATAATAGACGTTTTGCCCACCACTTTTTTTATCACTGGCAGCGATTAGCACATCATCGGCAGCCTCTGCCCACGTCAGACCAATACGGCGCGATTTTTCAGCGACTTTAAGCTGGCTTTTATCCGCCACCCATGCCTGCTGATACGGCAATAGCACCGCAGGGGCGATGACACTTGCAGTGCTATCTAGTAGTGGTGGGGTTTTAGTTGGCATGGTTTAGCCTTTCGATAATTTGGCGTTCGCTGTCTGACAAATTCCAAATGATGGATTTACCTTTAGCCTGTAATTCTTTAGCCTGTAATTCTTTAGCCTTGTTATCACTAATAATAAGACCGCCACCAAATAAAGCTTTTCCTTTGTCTTTTTGGCTTTCAAGTTTCGATAAATATTGACTTTCATTTGACGGCATTTCAAAATCAATCCCTGCTTTGCATAATTTTTGCAGTTTATTCACCATGAGAATATTTTTAGGGTAATCGTATTTTGGAAGCTTTGCCTTTAGCAAGTTTTCAGCTTTTATAAGTTTTTCTAGTAAAATCGGGGCAGTTTTTACTTTTATACTTGGCATTAAATTTGTCATAAATGCAGTATTTACAACTGCACCATTTTCATAAGTTATGTCATGCGGTGCAATTACTGCCGTTATTCCATGAATGTGTCGCATTGGGCCAATAACAGTCAAAGCAGGCGCGAATAAAAAGAATTTAATATTATGCTCTTGATAAAACTTATAAATCCTTGCAGACAAAGAGAAAGGCGGATTATCAATCACAATGCTATTTTCGTTATATTGTGATAAATCCATATAATCGCCATTAGGGAAAAATGGGCGTACAATTTCCAAGCCGTCAAGGTTAATCACATGATGATGCACATAATCGACAACAACGTCATAGACAGCAGGTGGCGTGTAGCAGTCATCCGTTGTCTTTTTAGTTTCAAATTTGCTTAACCAGTCCAAATATTCTTGTGAGTTCACTCTGCAATCCCCAAAATCTCTTTTCTAATCATCTGGACGGTATCACCCGATAGCCCACCTTTTGACACGATATTTTCTACCGCATCTGCTGCCTTTTGCGCCTTGTCACGTACTTCAACTTGCCATTTTTTCTGATTGACGGACGCCGTGGTGACATTGGCAATGCCTTTACCTGCTTGACCAAACAGCTTGATACGGTCAGCAGGACTCATGGCGTTTTCATCATCTTCAACCACGGATTGAAAATCAACGAGCGCGTTAAACAGTTCAGTCTGTACCAACGACAACACCGCCTGACTACGCACATCCGCGTCATCAGGTGCTTGCTCGGCTATCATCATTGCCGCTTGTGTTGACGCTTGGACAGCCGCTAATTTGCGCTCTACCTTTTGTCCATAGCGATGAATTGACGACTTGCTAATCTCATAACCTTGCTCACGTAGCCATGTTTCAAGGTCAACATAGCCATTAAAGCCATTATCAAACAGCTTATCATCTAACAGTTTCTTGATATCTGGTGGCAATCTATCAATCGCGCTTTCACGTCCCATGTTTACCCCCTACCGCCACAAGGCTACAGCAGTCACATAACCAATCACAAAGCCAACAATGCCGCCAAGCAATACACCCACACCAAGCATTTCCATGATTTAGCCCACCCAATACTTAGCAGGACGAGCGATACCGCTTGGGCAATCACTGGTATATTCGACCACATCGACACCATCAGCCGTCAGGCAGCCATGCCAATGACCAGAGGGTTGACGTTGCACCTCAACCATATCTTTTTGTTCAAGGTAGGATAATTGCTGGTGTAGCTCATTGGCTGTCGCATCGGGATAGATTTCACGCATCACATCAAGCAGCAAAGTATCCAAAGCTCCGATAGGACGGGCTTTATCAAGGGCGTTAATTAAATGCCAACGCATACCTGCACGCCGAGTTTTCAGCAAATCTACACTCATGTTATTTCTCTTTAGCAAATTGGGTTAAGGTTGTCTGTACGGCATCAATCTTGGCTTCTACCACAGTAAACGAGCGTACAAAGTCTTCTTTGGCGACATACTCACGCGGCAATTCAGCTTTTAGTTTTAAGATTTCACGGTCAAGCTGGCGGATGGCTTCCGATTCTTTACTCATCTGGTCGCCCATTTTTGATAGTTCAGTCTTTAGCCCGTCATCACGGTCTTTAAGCGATGTTTCTATTCGCCCAAAAAAGGCTTTACCCGCCCCAAATATTGAGCCAACAATGGTGATAGCGAGCATTATCGCTTGGTATGCTTCAAGGCTAAATGTCATCGTTTTTCCTCTAGGGCAGTTTGGCATTTGATACAGCGTACTGCCCACGGTACCGCTTGTTTGCGCTTTTCGCCGATAGGTTCGTCACAGTCGATACACTCAGTATCATCTGTGGCGTTGTGATGGGTTTTAGCGATTTGCTCATCTAGCCAGCGCTGTGCCTCATCATTGGCGCGGTCGATGATGTCAGTCATGATAGGTATCAAACCCTACTGGCGGTTTTTGTTTAACAAATCGCAATACCAAGCCACAGATAGCCACAATCGCAATGAGATATTTTTGGATAGTCGGTGGTAACATCGCCACCACTTCAGGAGGCATAGGCACAGTTGCCAAAAAGACAATAATCATAAATGCCCAGTTACTAAACCACTTCCAGCCAGTTTGCCATTTTGGTACGAGTTCAAATTTCATCTTTCACCAATCAGAATTATTAAATTTCAAAGTGGGGGCTATCAGACTCACCACGCTCACGAGGTTTTCCATCATTATCCCAATCGGCGCCCCAGCGCATAGTTGTATTCGTAGGAATCTTACCTTCAGCTTTAAGCTGTTTTTGGGCTTCAAACATAGCTTTGGCAATCTTGTCAAATTTGCTTAGGTCATTCCAGTCTAGTGGGAATGGTGCGACATCCACAGCATGACCATAGCCGTCTGCTTGTTTGCGGTGTTTTGATGATAGTGGATTATTTAGCCAAGTGACTTTGGCGGCTGACGGTTTGGCATATTTTGCAGGTACGCCTTTAGCCTTGCATTGTGAGGCGGTGCGACCTTTGCCATAGTTGATATAACATTGCTCATCGCTACGCACACCTTCAATAATCATAAAATCAATGCTGCTGATAGATATAGCACGGTCAAGAATTTTATTAAGGGTAGGGTGCAAGCCATTTTGACGTGATTTACTAACTTTTGAGAATTGATGTGTCATGATTCACCTATGATGTTTTTGCCCATCATAGGCATTTGGCAGTGTTGGCAATACGTGGCACAGTTCCGATTTTCTGATTGCCAAATTTTAGGCAAAAAAAACCGTTAGACAGATTCACTTCTAACGGCTTTGATGGTGATAATTGATTAATCAAACAGGCTAAACTGATTTCTAGCATAGACCGCATTGGCTCTATCTCTGATATCTTTTTCGATGATTTTGCGGATGGTTCGCACGTGCAGGGCAAACTTAGTTGCAAGGCGATTGGGACATTCACCAGATTTTGCCAAGGCAATGATTTGCTGATTGCGTTTGACTATTTCTGCTTTTTTGTTGAGGGGTACATTGAGTACTTGACCATGCCAATAGTGACATAGACGTTTTGCCGTATCGATGCCCAGTGACCCAATCAGTTTATGGTCATTTTTTAGGTTGTCGACATGGGGAATATAAAGTTCAGTACCACCAAACTCAGACACGATTATTTGAGCCGCCTCAATCCCGACTATCATAGCAATGTTTTCATAGGTGGTGGTGACTGACATAGATGCCTCTTGATTTTGTAAGATAAACTGTTAGAATTACTCGGTTTTTTAAGTTTTACGCTTTTTATTATACGCTAAAGCAGCAACAATACCACGCAATTCATCACCATTGCAGAAGCGCAAATCTTCTTTGTTATACATCTTTTTTGCCATACCTTTGGCATACGCCCAAGGGTAGCCACCATCAGCAAGTAATGCACCAATTTTATCCAGCATTGGCTGATTGTGGTTGACGACGTCAGGCTGTGGCTCTTTGGGTGTAACGGTGAAACCTTTGGATTTTAGCGTGTCGAGTATTTTGCGTAGTTCTGGCATGGTGCAGTCTTTAGACGATGTTTTGCCCACGGTGTTTTGCAGTACTTCACGATAAGTACTGTCATCCAATGCCAACTCATTTTTGGCGACATGAATTAGAGTAATGAGCTTACCACGCTCAATCTGGGCTTTGGTTTTGGGTTTGGCTGCCATAACTTTTCCTTATTTTTGTGACAAAAAAGGCGTGTCACCAACGCAACACGCCTTTGGTTAGTGGTAGATTGTGATTAGTTCACAGCATCTTTTAACGCTTTACCTGCCTTGAAAATTGGGGCTTTTTTGGCAGGTATTTGGATGGCTTCGCCTGTAGCAGGGTTACGCCCTTTCTTTGCCTTACGTTCGGTGACTTTGAATGTGCCAAAGCCAACCAATGTCACATCTTCGCCATTTGCCAATGCGTCAGAGACTGCTTGCGTCAACCCATCCAATGCTTTACCCGCATCTTTTTGATTAAGTCCGCTTTTCTCAGCGATTTTGGCGATAAGTTCAGATTTGTTCATAACATTTTCCTTTATAGGTTTAGTTGACTTGGAAGCCGCCAAGTCGTCGGTTTTAAATTTCTTTTTAAATCGCTTAATTAAGGTTTCTTCATCACACTTACCTTCAAAATAAAACCCACAATCTAAGCATTTAATAATTGAAAGCTGCATTGAAAAGCTACTATCAATATCTAAATCTATATTTTTGCATTGTGGGCAATGCAGCTCACTTTCATCTTCAGATAGTTGTTGACTTGCTATCGTTCCCATCACTTCACCTCAACTTCAAACGGCTTGATTTCAAAAAATTCTTGACCGCTTTTGATAGTCACACCTGCCACATCCTTTACTGCTAGTGGGTCAGCCAAAATAGCTTCTTTATTCACCTCTTCTTTGACGCGGATAAACTGGGTCAAACCCTTTTCTTTCAGGCTTGCAATCACATCTTCAATTTTGCGTAGGCTCACGCTTGGTGGGCTAAACCGCCAAGAGACTTCACCGGTGATTAGGTTTGCCGTTTTCAGTCCTTTTTCTAGGATTTTGCTACGATTGGCAGCGCACCAAATTTCCACCGCCCCTGTCATCTGCTCAATTTCTTGCTTTAGCCCATTGATAGATTCCGTGTAGCCGTTGGTAATGGCTGCCACTTCGTCATTCATCTTGGCTTGCAGACGGATGACTTCGCGGTTTTTGTCGCCGATATGACGGATAAAGTCTTGTACTTGCTCAAGGCTCTGACAAGCGATGATAGTGGCGACTGCTTTGATTTTTGCTTTTTTAGCCATTTGGCTGCTCCTTGTTAGTAGTTGGATTTGATACGTTCATAAGTTTCATCTAGGGACTCCCCAGGTTCTCGTGCTTGGTTGACGATATCCCAAGTTTCTTGCTGGGTGCGCCCAGCAAATACAGGCTTTTTCACCCCGTTAAATGCCACTGTCTCGCCATGCGCTGCACTGGCATTGGTGGTTTTAGCAGGCGCATCTTTGCGTGGATCAAACTGCCGCATCACGGCATACAGCCAGTTATGGTTTTTCAGCGGTAAGCTCAAGCGACCTTCATCACGGGCTTTAATAGCTTGCTCAATTGCCCACACCCACGCAGGGATTGGGGTATCAAACGTGTGACGATCAAATGTTACTTTTCCAGCTTTTACTACTGGGTTTAGCTCAGCCAATAGCTTGGCAACACGGTCAAAACTCAAGTCACGACCCACCGAGCGGAACAGTCCAAGATACTGGATAATGGGCGTTTTTAGTTCTGGTGGTACATCAAACGCTTGCAAAAACGCATCCCCGCCTTTGTTAGCCATGACAAGGCTATCAAGCGAGTGGGTCGCACCACAGTTTGGGCATTTAGTTTTCATCTATCCCCCTTCGGACAACTAGCTTTTGGACAGTAATCACATTTCTGACACGCTTGCCAGTGCCGCAGCTTAGCAGGGTGATGCGTTGGCGCATCCCCGTTTGCATGGTCGATACAATATTGACGGCTCACTGTTTCCCCAACGTATGGGCATAGCACTTGCTTGCGGTACTCAATGTACGCATCACGGATTTTGTCAGTCTTGCCCACATAGTTGCCACTGATAGCCAGTGACAGACTAGGGCGGGCATAGCCGATTTTTTCAGCAATCAGCGTCAGGCTACAGCCATCTTGCGCCGCTTCTTCTTTGACCGCCTCTTGCCAGTTATCGACAGTGACAGGGCTGATTCTTAAAGCACACATAGTGTCAGTCCCCCACAGATAATCACCAAGCAAACCACCACAACTTCAAGCCAGCGCAAACGATTCATCACATGACGCATCTGAAATTCAAGCTTCATGATGTCGCTATCAAGCACTTCTTGATTGCGGTATAAGGACTCGTTAGTCATACGCTGTTTGCGTAGCCAGTCATCAATCGACTTACCATCTAAAGTTTGACGCTTTTTCATCATCTCAGTGACTGGCAATGTCAATTCATCCGCTTCATCGGTTGGCACTGGGTAGATGGCACAAGCTTGTATGGGCTTGTCATCAATTCTTTTCGTATCGCCCACCCACTGAACCGTTCTTGGGGTGGTATTTGGAGTTAACGTATTAGTCACGGTCAGTTTCCTTTTGATTTTGTGGTTTTGGGTCATACACGATGATGCCTAGATTTTGGTCAAATACTTTTTTACCGCGCAGGATTTGTGGTGGCTTACAGCCCGTGTTTTCCATCAGTTGATAGGTGGTGAGTAGCCCCTGCTCGACACAGACTTCTTTAAGATACCCAGCCATCGCCAGTTGCCGCAGATAAGTACGCACGGTGTTGATGTGCAGCACAGCCGATGTCGATGCCACTAATTGACGGGCATTAAAAGTTTTTTGGATTCGCATCGCACGCCACACGCTTTCGTTCAGTGGCATAGCGATAGGCTTACCCAAGCTGTCAACACGTGGCGGTTCTTGCCCGATATCACGGATGATAAGATTTTGATAAGGGCGTTTTAACCCAATGACTTTGATATAGCCACCTGCAATCCAGCCTTTGAGCCAATACTTAATTTGTTTGCGGTTAGCCTCGTTCACTTGCTCACAGATTTCAGTGGTGGTGACGCCCTTGCCTTGGCGTAGGATATCCCACACTTGCTCACGCTCATCTCGCACAGGCTTAGTGGGTTTGTAGTCAAACGCAGGGTTACGCTCCCAGCGTTTACTTTGTTGATTTTGTTTAGCTTGCATAGTGTTTGACATAGCTACGCCAACGCTTGATGTCAGCTCAATATCTTTATTACAGCAACAACACATAACTACCTCCTGCTGTTATTAAAAGAATGACCGTGGTTTAGGGCTTTCACCCGTGATAAAGCCATTGGGCAATAGACGTTTTAAATCTTCCATCACCACGCTACGTTGCCCATTCTCAAGCGCTTTTTGACCGAGCATCTCAAGATTGGTACACACACGGCGAGTCGAGCCGCGCACTGCGCCAACCAGTTCAGCCAGCACATGCTCATCAATCGCCACTTTTGGGCTATACACCCCAGCCAGTAGCACCGCATCCGCCACGCTAGCAGGTTGCGCTTGCACCCAATTCAAGACGCGCCCGTGGAATCGCTCCCATCGCTCAAGCTTACGTGGTAGCATTTCTTCACCAATGATGATGATTGTGCCTTGACTAGACTCATAAATATCCCGAATCATCTCAACTTTCCCAGAGGCAGTTGCCAAGTGGTCAAACTCATCTACGATGAGCGGCTTACCACTTTTTGCCAACTCATCGGCGATTAGCTGTAGCATCCCAGTAGCCGTACCGACTGGCGCAATATTCATCTCACGTAAGACTTTTTCAAGAAATGACTTCTTGGTATCGATACTGGACGCTTGCACGTAGTACGCACGGGTATGCGTTGCCACATAGCTTGCCGCAACCGACTTACCAAAGCCCGATGGGGCATAAAACACACAGATACCGGGTAAGTTGTAGTGGCGGTCAGACGTGCGAGCAATCGCATCATTAAGCACGGCCACATTGGTCACTTGGGCAATCCCACCTACCACTTGCACAGGGGCAGAATTGACATTTTTTGCATTTTCTTTCATAATAAAAATTCCAAATTTACTGTATTTCGATAACAAAGGACGGCTATCCCCAGTTATCACCTAGTCATAGCGTCTATTCATTTATTTGGATAGACGTTTTGCTATTTCCTCCTCTCGTTCAAGTTGCTCTAAGTGCGCTTCATGTTGCGCCATCTTAATTCGCCAAGTTTTTGACAAAGCGAATAACTCATGAAAATCAAAATCGTTAGAATCCAGTGTTTCACCAGCCGTTTTGCGTTTATCTAACGCAAGCCATCGCTCAAACCGCTCATCATCCGTTTCTGTCATGATTTTCATATCTGGCACATCATTGACGGCACTGGTCATCATTGGCTTTGGCATTGAGATTACTTCCACCGCTTCAGCTTCGATAGTTTTATTCAAGGTTGCAAACGCCTTATCAATCTGCTCTTGAGGTAGTCGCATGGTATCGATATGCTCAAGCACACGGCTTGGCGACATCGTTTCAAGAATTTCATTCTCTCTCACTTTCACTCGTTTCAGTTGACCCAATATCCGTTTCTCATGCGCCTGTTCGATGACAGGTTGAGCAAAGTAAGCCCGCGTATTGGCTTCAAATTTCGCTACAGCGAGCAGTCGACCACTCACATCACGCACCCACACTTGGCTGGCGTCATGAATGTCATAACCCACATGCACCGTCTCACCGTGGTACTGCTCAAGCTCACGGCTGAAGTACACATGGTTAAACATCTTGATTTCACCGCGCAGTACCTTGCGCTCAATATATGGACGAAATAAATCGACCATATCCGCCTCATGCACCTGTACCAGTGGCTTGCCTAGATTGACCATCATTGCCAGTTTTTCATCCCATACTTGTTGCGGTGTCAAATGCTCCTTGCGACCTGTCAACTTGTTATGGCGTCTTGGATGCGCATGGTGTGGACGGTTGTTATAACGTTCTACCTCATCACGGCATAGCGTCATAAAATCATCCCAAGCCAGTAGCAGCTTCGACTCGCCAAACGTTGCGATATCTTTACGTGTTTTCTTAAACACTTTCTGGCGGGCTTCTTTATCCATATCCGCCCCGATATAGGTTGGCAACCGCTTCGCTGCCTGTATCCATATTGACTGGTGCGAGCGTTCCACCACGCCTTTAGCTTGACTGTTATAAGGCAATGAATGCATTAAGGTTGAGCCAAGTCTATCCATCAAGCCCGACCCATCACGGCTCATCATGGCGTTTTTATAGCCACTACCATGGTCGACATAAAACAGCGCCATCACCCCATTCCAAACCACCGCCACCCGAATTGCATCCAGTACTGCCAAGCCACTTTCAGCCAAATCAATCGAAAACCCGACCAACTTACGACTAGCCACATCAATAATGGCGGTAATCTCTGGGCGAAATGGTCGCCCCGATATGGGATGAGCCACTTCGGCATCAAAGGTATGACCATCGGCGGTATACACGTCAGTGGGGAACAGCTCAGACGTATCACGGCGAATAAACGGCTGGATATTTTTAAGCTCACGCGCCCCCATGCGTCCACGTTCCAATTCGACATTGCCCACATGGGTACGCAAAAAATAACTGGCTTGAGCATAGCTAGGCACATTTTCACCGCCCATCACATTGACCAATTCACGCATGACCATCGACAGGCTAGGCTTAGTCGGCTGCCCCCATAGCTTGAGCAAGGTCGCACCCCACACTGGCATGGTCACATCACGGTGTTTTGGGGCAAGTACTGCCACAAGGCTGTTATCACCTGCATTTTCAGCGAGTTTTAGCCAATTAAACAGCGTGGCGCGGCTTACTTTGGCATTGCCATCTTTACCGGCTTTCGCATTGGCACGGCGCACGGTGTCAGCAAGGGTCGCGGTTAGCTGACCGTTTTTGCTATCCGTGGCGAATTTTTCGACGGCTTTGGTTTTGCCCAGTAGGTCAGCCATATCTAAGACATGGCGCACGATAGCAAGGCGAGCGGTACCGCAATCACGCTGCCAGTCGGCAAGTAATTCTGGTGAAACAGTTGGCACAACATTAGCCACATCTGTATTGTCACCTTTAATTTCTAATTGTTTTGAGTACTCATCTTGCTTGTTACTAACTAATTCAGCTAAAGCATAATCTGGTAAAATATACTCTTTACGTACTCCATTTTTACCACCTTTCGCTTTAATCTCTTTCCAAAGCCATGATTCTAACTTTGCTCTTCTATTTAAAGCAGGGTGAGTAGAAGGCAAGGATGATAGACCCAGCTCAATAATTTCTTGGATGCTATAAAACTTCTTCATGACAATGCCTTAGCAACTGTGATATATTTGCTTGCATAACGTGGACGTACTCGATTGCCCTTAATATCCCAACGTGTTGGAAAAAGGTACTGTACAGGTACGCAAAAGAAATTTGCTAAAGCAATTTCTCCACTTTTTAAAGGTTGTTTTAAGGCATTACTAGCCGCCTTTGGGTGTAAACCTGCATCAGTCGATAACTTAGTTAATGTAGCACCACGTTTTTCTACTTCTGCTTTAATATCAGCAGGATGATAGCTACCATCAGGCTGCTTACTAAAGCCCTTGAGTATTGGATAATCATCAATTAAAGCCATTGTAAAAACCTCAAATCAGCCTCGGCTGATTTTTTAAAATAGAATGTTGTTAGAACATGAGTACTCAATTTCTAACTATGATAGTACGTAAAAGAACGTATGTAAATAGATATTACGTACTTTTGGATAAATATTTTTTCTATCTTTTATA
>CALAPG010000178.1 GCA_937889485.1 uncultured Moraxella sp.
AAAAATGCTTTTCAAAATTTCTGCGGTGTTTTTTTCATTGTTGGTCAGTTTGTTTTCTACTTTTTGGTAAGCATCACGCACCCCCGCTGCAATGTTTTGGTAGCGGGTATTAACATTGTTTAAGGCGTTATCAACCGTTTGGCTACCTGAGCCACCACAAGCGGCTACGGTAATGGTTAAAGTAGCCAAAAGCGCTGATTTGCCAAACAAATACAGACGGTGAGATGGTGCCATAGGGTATCCTTTATATAAAATGTGCCAAACAAAAAAACCGACTAAAAAACCGACTAAAAAACCAAGGCTATGCTAACATTATTACTTTTTAAAGTACAATAAAACCCATTTCGTTCACCCAATGCCGATTAGCACATTTTGCACATTGATGACTGTATCAATGAAGTGGTCTAATCACGCGATTTTTCCAATAAGCTATCTTTCATGCTCAATCCTACCGCTATGCCGCTTTCACTGTATATTCATATCCCTTGGTGTGTCAAAAAATGCCCGTATTGTGATTTTAACTCACATGAGAGCCGCACCCAAATTGACTTTGCAGGTTATGTTGATGCGCTGCTTAGTGACTTGTCAACGCAATTGGCGTGGGTGCAAGGTCGCCAAATTCAGTCTATTTTTATTGGCGGTGGTACGCCGTCATTGTTGCCAATCGCGCAGTATGCGGTGTTATTTGACGGCATTCGCCAGCAGTTACGGCTCGCTCATCATTGTGAAATTACCATGGAAGCCAACCCTGCCACCATCGAGCATGCGCCATTTGCTGACTATTTGGCGGTGGGTATCAACCGATTGTCGCTTGGGGTGCAAAGTTTTGCGCCTGACAAACTTGCCGCATTGGGGCGCATTCATAACCCCCAGCAAGCAATAACGGCGATACAAAACGCCCAAGCGGCAGGCTTTGGCAAACTCAATGTAGACTTGATGCACGGATTGCCCACCCAGTCGGTCGCCGAGGCGCTTGCAGATTTGCAGCAAGCGATGGATTTGGGTGTGGCGCATCTTTCATGGTATCAGCTGACCATTGAGCCCAACACGGTGTTTTACCGCAACACCCCCGTGCTGCCCGATGATGAGGTATTGAGCGATATTTTTGAGCAGGGGGCTAAGTTGTTGCAGCAAAACGGCTTTGTCCAATATGAAGTATCAGCTTGGTCAAAACAGGGTGATTTTCAGCCCAGCCAACATAATCTTAACTATTGGCAATTTGGTGATTATTTGGCAATTGGCGCAGGCGCGCATGGCAAAGTGACCACAGCTGATGGAATTTATCGCTTTAGCAAATCCCGTTTGCCCAAAGATTATCTGATAAACCAATCGCCCATTGGCTGGCAAGCCATTAGCAATGACGATTTGCCGTTTGAATTTATGATGAATGCGCTACGGCTCAAAGAGGGTGTACCAAAAGATGATTGGCATGAGCGCACAGGGCAGGACTGGGCAGTGATTGAGCCAACCTTACAGGCATTGCAACAACGTGGATTGATTGATTTATCGGGCAAAACTATCAAATGTAGTGAGCAAGGTTTTTTATTTTTAAATCACGTATTGCAACAATTTTTGGCAGAGACATAAGCATAAGTACAGGCATAAGTATAAGCACAGGCATCAGACGCTCTGCCATGATTGATTTTGCAGCCTTAACCACCATGTAGGTGTCAGCAAAATCATCTCAAAACCTGTATTTAACCATCTTGATATCAAAAATGGCTAAAAATCATAGTATGCTCAGCGACGCTTGTAAAAGTGCGTCAAGCAGCCTACAAGCCATCATTGGATGTGGACTAGGCTTACGCAACGCTTTAAGTGCAGACTATAAGTATTCAATCATTTATCAATCATTTATCAATCATTTATTAATAAAGAGACAACGATGTTTACTGATACCCACGCTCACCTTAACCGCTTGGATTTAGAAAAATATGAGGGTGATATTCGCCAAGCCCTGCAAGCTGCCAAAGATGCCAACGTGCACCGTATCATGGCGATTATGTGCGATTTTGAGGAATATGAGCCGATTAGCGCGCTTATCAAAACCGACATTGACGGCTTAACCCTGGGCATGAGTGCAGGGATTCACCCGTGCCAAGATGTCATTCATCAAGAATCTAACCAAATTAGCGCTGAGCGGTTGGTCACGCTTGCTAGCCCAAGCCATGTATGGGCGATTGGCGAAACAGGCTTGGATTATTATTGGTCAAAAGACTTTATCAATGAGCAAAAACGCAGTTTTGTCGCCCATATCCATGCCAGCCAAACCCTAAAAAAACCCATCATCGTGCATACCCGTGATGCCAAACACGACACGTTAGAGATCCTAAAAGCAGAAAAAGCCGAGCACGGCATTATTCATTGCTTCACTGAAGACTATGACACCGCCAAAAAAGCCTTGGACTTGGGATTTTATATTTCACTATCGGGCATTGTCACTTTCAAAAATGCCACCGAGCTGCAAGCGGTTGCCAAAAAACTGCCCAAAGACCGCATATTAATTGAAACAGACAGCCCTTATCTTGCCCCTGTCCCCAAACGGGGTAAGTCCAATGAGCCAGCGTTTGTGCCGTATGTGGCTGACTTTTTAGCCAAACATTACCAAATGAGCATCGAAGCATTTGCCAAGCTGACCGATGATAATTTTGACAACTTACTACACCAATATTAAGGCTAACATTAACAAACGCACAACCACAGGCACAACCAGAGACACAACGAGAGGTACATTGCGTTTCAACCTGTGGCTTGTGCCTCCGTGTTTGACAAAAAAACCAACAACCTTCTACACTAGCATGCTGGTAGGTCACAAAAAATAATTGGCAATGACTCATCAGTCATGTATGATATTTGGTAACTTTGCTGTCTTGTTACTCAAAACGTATTTTTCGCTTTATAATCGACTGTTTGCTCATGAGTAATTTGGCTGAGTGGGCACTGGGCTATCAGAAAGACTGATGGAGTTATGAATGAGTCGTCAACAACAATTTAAAAATCGTGAAGAAATTATCTTGGCTGTTGCTGAGCAGTTGCTGTTAGAGTCGGGTGAAGGCGACATCACGCTTGATAGTCTAGCAGAGCAGCTTGATTTGGCAAAGGGCACACTCTACAAGCATTTTACCAGTAAAGATGAATTGTTTTTACGTATTATCATTCGTCATGAGCAGCAGTTATTGGCGTTGAGCGAAATTGGTGATTGCGCGGCGGCGGGCGTATCTCGCATTATTTTATTTCAGCTGGTCAATCCGCAAAAAGCCATTTTACTTAACCAAATTGAAGAACGCCTCGCCAATTCTGCCGTCGGGCTTAACAAACTATTTGCTAAACTTTACGAAGTCAGACGTGACCGCATGAAGCATTTGATTGCCATTGCCACAGAATATTTGCAGTCGCAGCACAGTGCCTTGTCTACTCGGGATTATTTGGCAACCATTTGGGCAATGGGACAAGGTGGGGCAGGGCTGCTTAATTCCAGTTTTTATCAGCGTTATCTAGGACGCCGCGACACCTTGCGCTTTGCATTGGTTCAACAAATTTTAGATTTGCCAAAACAATACCCCAATAACCCGTCGCACCCACCCATTAGCCATTCACACGACAATGAGATTATGGAAAAAACAGGCGTCCCTGCTACCCATGCGCTCTAGCCTAGTGCCAAGCCATCATGTGCTATCTTAGCAAGAAATCCACCAAAATGCCTAACGCCATCGCTTTATCTTTGGTCACGCCCTATGTCAAGCGCCACGGCTGCCTGCCTCAACGTGGCTTTACCTTGATTGAAATCATGGTGGTAATCGTTATTTTATCGATTTTTGCGGGCATGATGGCGCTGTCGGTGGGGGGCAGCGACAATCGCAAGAACTTGGCGTTTTATGAACACCTTCAAAGTAACCTAGATTATATTCGATTACTTTCCCTAGAAAATATGCAGCCGTATGGGCTAGCCATTAAACTAGCACAAGGGGATACGCCCAATCAATTGGTGGTGGTCAAGCTTGATAATGCCTTTACAAATCGCCAAGTGGTTGCCAATTTTGATACCCAATCCGCGTCAAATGCCAAGCCTACTTGGCAACTTGAACCTACCATTGCGGCACTAGAGGTGCCCAAGAACATCCAAGTACGGATTGAGCCGCTAGACAACCCATCAATGTCAGCGCCGTCTACCGAGCCGCTGGCTACTTGGCTTGTGGGAAACGAGGCACCGCCTGTCGTGTGGTTTGGTACAGGTGAGGCCACCCCTGTCCAAATTAGCGTACAAAAAACCAACCCCGACAAGCAAGTCTACCCCGTAGCAAAACCCCTTATTATTAACCAAGCGGGTGCGCTTGAGGTAGCAAAATGAAGCGGCAGCAACAGGGCTTTACCTTATTAGAGGTGATGGTGGCACTGGCGATTTTGGCAGTGGTGGCAGTGTCGGCTAGTAAGGCAAGCCGTAGCTACCTGCAGTCAGTGGATAATATGAAAACGCGCACGTTTGCCTACTATGTCGCCCAAAACACCTTGGCAGATTTACGCATGACGCAGACTTGGTTAACGACAGAAGAAACGCGGCAGATTGACGCACAGGGGCGGCACTGGCAGGTGATGATATCCCCCCAACCCAATAGCCCATTATCCCGTGCATTGGATAGCGCAAATACCGCCATGCCCATTCAAATACAAGTTGCCCCTGTCATTGAAGGGGTAAAAAACCCCACCCTTGTCAGCATAGACGCGGTACTGGTCAAACAACAGCCAGAGATTTTACCATGATTATCTCGCCCCCATCTGCATCACAACGCGGCTTTACGTTAATAGAATTGATGCTTGCCATGATGATTTTTGCCATGCTGGCACTGGCAGGCTGGCAAATCATGGATAGCCTCACCAAAAGCCGAGATCGGGGCAATGTTCATCTCAAAGCATTATCCGCGCTAGATGTGACCTATCTGCAGCTGTCACAAGATTTGTCACAAACCACCAATTATGTGGTCATGCCCAAACAAGGTCTGGCACCTAGTCCCTCGTTTGTATTGACAGGCGAACAAATAAGCTTTGTGCGTTTTGCTGCCCCAGACCCGCGCTATCGGGTAGCGCCTATTTTGGCAAAAGTGGTGTATCGTATTGAGAACGACAAACTCATTAAACAGCGCTTTTATCATTTATCAGACACCAATGAAACCCCAGCAACCAGCGTACTGCTAACAGGCATTAAAGACGCGAGTTGGGCGGCGTTTACCCCGCAAAGCGTTACAAATTATCCTGATGAAGCAACGTTACAAAAAATACAACAGCAGCGGGGAAAACAAGTGGCTAGCCCGCCAAGCAGCCAAGACATACCGCCCAATGCCGCCCATGATGCCAACCGCCCGCCCATAGACTCAGCTGCCCAAAAACTATCAACGGTAACAGACTTATTACCGTATCAGCAGTTACCACGCGGCGTGGCACTTAGCTTTAACTATCAAGGGGAAGCCGTGACTTGGCATTTTGCCTTGCCAAATGGCTCACCGCCGACAGTGAGCGAAGACTAACATCGTGGCATCTATCATGACAAAACACACCAAAAAATTGGCAGCCAACTTTGCAACTAGCACCGCTAGTACGGGCAAAGGTATCACGGGACAAGCGGGCATGGCACTGCTGACGATTTTGCTCATTGTGGTAGCAATCACCATTGTGGCAGGCAGTATGCTTGCCCGTCAAAAAGTCATGATTCGAGAATATGAACTGACCAAAAGACAAGGGGAGTTTAAAGAATACGCGTTAGCGGGCGAAAGCTACGCCATCAGCTTGATTGAAAAAGATAGCAAGCTTAATCAAGTAGATAGCTTAAAAGACAGCTGGGCAAAACCCTTAAAGCCACTGACCATCAACCAAGCAAAAGTTAGCGTCACCCTTGAAGACGATGCGGCACGGTTTAATATCAATAACCTATATCATGACGGCAAAGTAGATGAAGCGGCTTTGGCGTTTTTTAAGGCGTTGCTAGAGATAAATGGCTTATCGCCCACCATCGCCATGGCAGTACTAGACTGGCAAGACCCAGATGCCGATACCAGCGCGGAGGGCGGTGCCGAAGCCGATTTTTATCAAAGCACAGGTAAAAAAACAGCGATGGAAATAGCCAATCAGCCATTTGTATCGGTGGATGAGTTACAATATGTGCGGGGTCTTGATGAAGCATCGGTTGCAACACTGAAGCCATATCTGACTGCCG
>CALAPG010000179.1 GCA_937889485.1 uncultured Moraxella sp.
ACGCTCTTCCGATCTGGCGCCAAATTGACCACGGCATTTAGACTGCTAATAGCATGAATAACCTGAGAGTTTGCCAATACAATGCCCGTACGCACCCCTGGCAACCCAACTTTGGATAAACTAAAACATAAAATAATATTGTCATGCCACGCTAAAGTGGTATCTGTGTAAATAATATTGGGAAAAGGCATACCATAAGCATTATCAATAATAAGCGGAATCCCATGCGCCTGCGCCAAAGCATCAAGGCGTGACATCTCTTCGTCGGTCAACACATTGCCCGTGGGATTGGTGGGGCGCGAGCAACAAATAGCGCCAATCTTTCCTTCATTTAATTCGGGCAATTTTTCTAATGCCTCAAAATCTACCCGATATTTAAAAAAGCCTGTTTCACCTTCATGTGTGACGGTTTCAATCACAGGATTAACCGCCACAAAATGTTTGCCATCAATGTGGGCATCGGCATACCCAATATATTCTGGCGCAAGCGGTAATAAGATGCTTTTATCTTGCCCGCCCTCAAATTTGCCCCCAAACAAATTAAATAAATAAAAAAACGCGTTTTGTGAGCCATTGGTTAGGGCAATGTTGTCCGCCGTAATGCCCCAACCATAATGGCGGTTAAAAAATGCCACCAACGCATTGATAAATTTGGCATCACCTTGTGGTGTGGAATAATTGCCGATATTTTCAATCGCTGCCGAACCCGTTTCGCCTTGGGCTAGCTGCTGAAACACTTGCCAATAAGTCTCATTGACCTCATCAATGCGAGCTGGGTTGCCACCGCCCAACATATTAATGGGCTGTTCACTGTTTAAGGCATTACCCAAATCATCCATCAACTGCAAGATACCGCTATTTTTGGTAAACTTTTCGCCAAATTTTGAAAACTGCATGATTTTCCCTTTAACTTTGTTAACTTATCTGTCTATTATAACAGGCTGACGGGCTGTTTTTGCCAATTTAACGTACTCGTGCCGCTAACAAATAGGAATGCAAACCCATGAAACCCCATTTACCCAAACTCAAAGGTTATAGCCATACCTGGCAAACCACCCTCATGGTCATGTCGGTGGTGATGGTCAGCGTGGTATTGTCGTTGTGGTTTTTTTGGCGCAGTTTGTATTTGCCCGAGCTTCAAAATCATGCCAATTACTTGGCAAACCAGTTGTTGATGCTTGATAAAGCCAGTCGTGATTTTGACCAACAACCCGCAATGAAAGCGTGGGTAATCAACGCCGCCCACATCAATCTCATCACTGACCCCAAAGAATTTCCGGCGATTGAAGAAAAAACCGTGATTGGCTATTTTACCGATAGCATGGCGCACCAAATATCCAGCGTGCTTGGGCGGCCGGCGACGGTGTATTTTAAATTTAAACCCGTGCCAGTGTTATATGTACAAGATGGTGCCCACCCTGAGTTTTGGCTTACTGAGCCTGTAAAGTTTTATGCCCAGTATAGTCAAGCCACCTTGTGGGTATTTTTGCTAGGTATTCCCCTGTTAACTCTGTTAACTATTTTATTCTTGGTTAGGCAGCTTAACCGCCCCCTAAAACGTCTCCAAAAAGTGGCGATTGACTATATTACCCTAGGACACGCCAACAACCTTGCCACCAATGAAGGTTCTACAGAAATTCGTCAGGTCAACTTGGCATTTAATCGCTTGTTTCATAACCTCACTCAGACCCAAAAAGAACGCAATATCATGCTAGCGGGGATATCTCATGATCTCAGAACCCCACTAACACGCATGCGCCTCACTGCCGAAATGCTGCCCGATGAATTTTTAAGAGAAGGCTTGGTGTATGATATTGAAGATATGGACGCTATATTGGAGCAGTTTATCTCATTTATGAAAGATGGCTCCGATGAAGCAGTGCGCCTAACCAACCTCAAACCCATCATTAATGAAATCGTGGTACAGTTTGCCCCACTACCCTTTGTGATTGATATTGCAGAAGACTTGCCCAGCGTACCTCTACGCCCATTGTCAATTAAGCGCCTAATCGTAAATTTGGTCAATAACGCCAGCCGTTATGGCAAGCCACCTATACATATTGGTATTCACATTGAAACTAGTAAAGATAGCGGCGCTGACGTGCTCGTACTACCCAAATATTTGATGATTGCGGTGAGCGATGAAGGTGAAGGCGTGGCAGAAGACCAACTGGAGCGGATTATGCAGCCTTTTGAGCGCGGCGAAACTGCCCGCACCACACAAGGTAGTGGCTTAGGGCTAGCGATTGTCAGCCGCATTACCCACCTTCATAACGGTACGGTTATTGCCAGAAACCAAGTCACCCAAGGGGGGCTTGAGGTATTGATTAAAATTCCAATTATTGATTAGTGGCGGATTGATAGACAGGCTAACAATATTTTTATTTTTTTGTTCCAATCATAGGCGGCAACTCATGAGAAACGTTAGTCGCCTGCACAGGATTAATGAGCGAGGTACGCGCTTGCGCCACACTGCTACTCTCTTTGGGATGGTAAAAGTAACTGTAATAACCAAAGACAATGATATTTAATGCTACCAATGCTAAGAACAAGTAACGCATTTTGCCTAGCCTCTTAATTTAGATGATTATGAACCTTGTTCTAAGGTATATTTTTTTTCGGTGCTCTTTTGGGTCAGGGCATCCGCCTCAATACTGGCACCAAGTTGGTTGACCGGCCATGTCATAGTAAATCTTGCCCCTCCCAATCTTGGACTTTCATCCACCGACATTCTACCATTAAACCAAAACGCAATCCGTGACACAATAGACAAGCCTAAACCATAACCACCCGATGCACGGGTACGACTATCATCTAGTCTAGCAAACGGAATAAACACTTTTTCACGGTCTTTTTCAGGAATACCGTGACCATCATCTTCCACACTAATAAATGCCTCGTTGCGCTCAATACCTGCAGACACAATGATGGTTTTTTCTGCATAACGCGTGGCATTACCTGCTAGATTTTGCAAAACGCGGTGTAAGTAACGTCTATCTGCCTGTGCAATTGCTACCTTGTCAATATTACCTACCAATACCGTAACAGGTTTACCTAAAGCATTGGTTTCTCTTACAATTTGCCCTACCAACTCTTTCAAATTGACTGCTTCCCATGTCATTTTTGGCGAGCCTTCTTCAAGTTTAGCATAGGTCAAAATCTCATCAATTAGACCATTTAATGCCTCTATATCTTGATCAATATAATCACGTTGGCTCATACGATCATCATAATCATCGGTGTCTGCCAGCATATCTACCGCAAAACGTATCCTCGCCACAGGGGTTCTTAACTCATGCGACACCGCACGGGTTAGCTCACGCTGCGATTCAATCAAACGGCGAATATGCTCGGTCATGCTGTTAAACGTGGCTGCCAAATGTGCAATTTCATCCTCGCCCACCACTTTAACCTTGGTATTTAGTTTACCCTCACGTACTTTAGTAATCCCGCTATGAATCAACTGCAATTTACGCTCAAGTGGAAAAATCAGTGCATAAACCCCCAAACTTACCAAAAACATACTGATCAAGGTAATACTAATAATTAAATTAAGCGGAAACCAATTAAACAACGGAATAGGCCCTAGATTTACCACTGTATCTTGCAGTTCCGTAGGTGCCAGCACACGAATTGAAGAGTTTTCAACACTGCTATTATCACGAAACATAATCACAATGTCTTTGCGATAAAGACGCGCCTTTTGGTCGGTATCTAGCTGCAATTTATTAATTGACTGTAACGTCAATTTAAACGGAAAGAATTTTTGGATTTGCTGCAAGCGTTGTTGTTTTTCTGCCAATGTATGATAATAAGACAAATCATCCAGTAACAAAACACCCACACCTTTAATTTGCTGCTCACTAAGCTTATTGACACTCACATGCAGCACATTATTTTCACCCGAAACTTTATGATAAATATCGGCAGTGTTGGTATCATCATTATAACGTACTACCGCCTGCTGCTTATTGAGCCGATTAATCTCGCTTGATTTAAAATCTGCTTTTGCCATCGGCTCAATATCAAACTTGGTATCAAGCAAAGTGCTCACATCAGATAACCAAAAATTGCGATCTTGTGATGTCACTTGCCGCGACAAACCCGAATTAATCAGATAAAATGCCGCTGATGCCATATCCTCACGGTAAGTTTGCACGCGCTCACCGTTGATTGTGGTAATTAGCAATTGCGCAAACAACGCTACCAGCAAGCAGATGAGTAACAGTCCTGCATAAATCCGCAAAAATATTGATTGATTCAAAGAAGATAGTAGCAACATGACCCTATTTTTATTAAAAAACTGCCGTTATTGTATGTGATTTTTGAAATCATTGTCTATAGCCACTGACTATACTCACAAAAAAGCCAGCACATTGCTGGCTTAGATGTAAATGGAATCCCAACACCACAAAATGGTAGATTAGTTTTCTTTAACAAATAAATAGCCCTTGCTACGGACGGTTTTGATGCGCTTAGGGTTTTCAGGATCATCACCAATTTTGGGACGGATACGAGAAATACGCACATCAATAGAGCGATCTTGACCATCGTATTCAATACCACGTAGGCGCTCAAAAATATCTTCACGCGACAAAATACGTCCCGCATTTGACGCCAGTAACCATAATAAATCATACTCCGCGCTGGTAAAATCAACCAGTTCATCATTTAGCGTAACGGAACGACCACCATTATCAATTACCAAATCACCAAACTCAAGGCGCTGCGGCACTTCATCGGTAGGGGCAGTATCGGAGCGGCGAAGCAAAGCACGAATACGCGCTAGCAAAACCCGAGGTTGCACGGGCTTAGCGACATAGTCATCTGCGCCCATCTCCAAACCCAGCACCTGATCCATATCTTCAGTACGAGCGGTCAACATCAAAATGGGATTATGAAAATGCGGACGTACCTCACGGCAAACAGTCAGACCATCACTACCTGGCAACATCACATCTAGTACCACCATGTCAGGTTGTTCACTAACAATACGACGAATTGCACGATTGCCATCCGTTTCAATTGCCACATCCAAACCATTTTTACGCAAATAGTCTTGGGTCAACGTTGCAAGGCGTTCATCATCCTCAACAATTAATACCCGTGGTATCAACTCTTCTTCTGACATAAATTCCTCCAAAATTTAAACGCATATTCCAAATGATTATATCAGAATATCTCTTTACTTATATATCATTAATAGTTAATGAAATTTTACTTATTGTATTCATTATTACTATACAACTGAATTAATTTAGCGAAAAACACAAGATTTTAATATTGTTAAAACGTAACAAACTCAAAATAACTACAAAAATTACAACTAAATTATATAGTTAAAGAAATACAGCTTATAACCCAAGTACGATCACAACGTTACAAAATAAACACACGAAAACACCAATTTATAATGAAAAATTGTTTATTAATTTTTTAAAGCTATAAAAAAACAGGGGTTATTGCCCCTGTTCTTGGACGTGCACAGAAAATCACGTTTATTGATGCCAACTTACCATTATGCACGGTTCTTGAATTTTTGTAGCGTTTGTAGTTGGGCAAGTGATTCAGCCAACGCAACCAAAGCGGCAGAGGTATCAATATTTGCTTTTTGATTTTGCAAAGTTTGTTCCGCATGACGACGAGCATCCAAAATTTTGGCTTCATCCAAATCATGGGCACGAACAGCCGTATCTGCCAATACCGTTACCAAATGCGGTTGAACTTCCAACACCCCACCTGATACATAAACCATTTCATCATTACCTTGGCTAGTTTTGATTTGCATCGTCCCTGGCTTTAATAACGTAATAAATGGGATATGTCCTGGCAAAATACCTACTTCACCTTCTACACCAGTAGCAATTAACATACTAATCTCACCAGAGTAGATAGTTTCTTTCGCACTGACGACATTACATTGTAAAGTTGCCACAGTTCTCTCCTATGGTATATGCAAAATTTGGTTACTTAAAGCACCATTATCACCCAATGATCAACGATAATGATGCTTGTACTGACGATTAGCCGCGTAGTTTTTCTGCTGCTGCTACCACTTCTTCAATGCCGCCCTTCATATAGAAAGCTTGCTCTGGTAGGTCGTCATATTCACCATTCAAAATTGCTTTAAAGCTTTGAATTGTTTCACGAATTGGTACGTATTTACCAGGCGCACCCGTAAATACTTCAGCCACGTGGAACGGTTGCGATAAGAAACGTTGGATCTTACGCGCACGGTATACGACTAACTTGTCATCTTCTGACAGCTCATCCATACCCAAGATCGCGATAATATCTTTTAGTTCTTTAAAACGCTGTAATACTTCTTGAACACCACGTGCCACTGAATAATGTTCTTCACCAATGACTAAAGGATCTAATTGGCGAGACGTTGAATCAAGTGGGTCAACCGCAGGATAGATACCTTGTGATGCAATATCACGGCTCAATACAACCGTTGCATCTAAGTGAGCAAAAGTGGTTGCAGGTGAGGGGTCAGTCAAGTCATCAGCAGGTACATATACCGCTTGTACAGAGGTAATAGAGCCTGTTTGCGTAGAGGTAATACGTTCTTGTAATACACCCATCTCTTCAGCTAGCGTTGGCTGATAACCCACTGCCGATGGCATACGACCCAATAGGGCTGATACTTCAGTACCTGCCAAGGTATAGCGGTAAATGTTGTCTACGAATAATAGAACGTCACGGCCTTTGCCATTTTCGTCTTTTTCGTCACGGAAATATTCCGCCATGGTCAGACCTGTCAAAGCAACACGTAAGCGGTTTCCTGGTGGCTCATTCATCTGACCGTAAACCATGGCAACTTTGTCAAGAACGCCAGAGTCTTTCATTTCGTGATAGAAGTCATTACCTTCACGGGTACGCTCACCTACACCAGCAAACACAGACAAGCCTGAGTGGGCTTTTGCGATGTTGTTGATTAATTCCATCATGTTAACGGTTTTACCAACACCTGCACCACCAAACAAACCTACTTTACCGCCTTTAGCAAACGGACATAGCAAGTCAATAACTTTGATACCTGTTTCTAAAAGTTCTGTAGAGTTTGATTGCTCATCATAACTTGGTGCTTCACGGTGGATGGACCATGTGTTGTTATGTTCAACAGGGCCTGCCTCATCAATCGGACGTCCTAATACGTCCATAATACGACCCAACGTACCTTTGCCAACTGGCACCGAGATAGGAGCGCCTGTATTACTAACGGCTAAGCCGCGTTTCAAACCTTCAGTAGAACCCATTGCAATGGTACGTACAATACCATCACCTAATTGTTGTTGTACTTCTAATGTAGTTTCTGTGCCTTGTACTTGTAAGGCATCATAAATTTTTGGTACGCTTTGACGGTCAAATTCAACGTCAATAACCGCGCCAATAATCTGTACAATACGACCGCTACTCATTACGCTCTCCTTGAATGTAGGTCAATTATGAAACAGCAGCAGCACCGCCAACGATTTCCGAAATTTCTCGGGTAATCGCCGCTTGACGCAGCTTGTTGTAAACCAATTGTAATTCATTAATTAAGTTACCTGCGTTGTCCGTTGCCGATTTCATGGCAACCATCCTTGCAGATTGTTCAGAAGCAATATTTTCCACCACACCCTGATAGACGATTGATTCAACATAACGCCCCATCAAGCCATCTAGCAATTCTTTGGTGCTTGGCTCATAAATATAATCCCAGCTATGCTCGCGGTTTTCCATCGTGCTATCTACCAAAGTTTCAGCAGCTATTGGTACTAGGCGTTGTACGCTTGGATTTTGGGTCATTGCATTCACAAATTCGTTGAATACTAAGTAAATCTCGTCAATTTCACCACGGTTATAAGCATCAAGCATGACTTGCACAGGTGTACTTAGTTGCTCAAAACTTGGGTTGTCACCATAGTGTGTTTCGGCAGCGATCACGGTGCCGCCAAATGTTTTGAAGAAGCTAACACCTTTTTGTCCAATTACAGCAAAGCGACTTTCAACCGATTGGGCATTTTGCGCCTTCACATGTTGCATCAACTTTTTAAATAAGTTGATGTTTAGACCACCTGCTAGGCCACGGTCTGACGTCACAACAATATAACCAACACGGTTGACAGCGCGTGGTGATAAGTATGGGTGCTTGTAATCAGGGGATGCTTTAACTAAATGAGAAACCACTCGACGCATGCTATCAGCATAAGGACGACCTAGTTGCATACGT
>CALAPG010000180.1 GCA_937889485.1 uncultured Moraxella sp.
CGCCCATTTTGAACAGGCAGCCAAAGAAGAAGTAGACCACTTGGCTTGGACGCAACAGCGCTTAGACGAGCTGGGCGACCGCACCTCATTACTCAACCCATTTTGGTATGCCGGATCGTTTGCATTGGGCATGATCATGGGGCGTATTAGCGACAGCAATAGCTTGGGCTTTGTCGTAGAGACCGAGCGCCAAGTAGAAGCCCACTTGCACAGTCACTTAGAACTATTACCGGCGCAAGACACCTCCTCCCGTGCGATTGTGGCGCAAATGAAAGCGGACGAAGCCCGCCATGCCGAAGAAGCCCTCACCGCAGGTGCCAGTCCTCTGCCCCCGCCTGTACAAAGCCTGATGCGTTTAATGGCAAAGGTCATGACAACGGTAGCCCACCGTATTTAAAAACGCCCACATCGCGTTTTAACCATAAATAAACGCCTCTGCGCAATGAACTGACCCCAAAAACTTGGACAGTTAAATCAAGCGGTTGTTAAGGACTGAACGCTGTACTGTACGGGGCTCAGTCCTTTTAATTTTAGCTTTATCCGATCATTGTTGTAATATCGGATGTACTCATGAAGCGCAGCCTCTAGTTCATCCACACATGTGTAGCGACGCGTATGGAAGCACTCTGACTTAAGCGTCCCAAAGAAGCTTTCCATTGCCGCATTATCTAAGCAGTTGCCCTTGCGGGACATGCTTTGCACTAACCCTTTGTCTCGTAGCATTTTTTGGTAGCTATACATTTGATATTGCCAGCCCTGATCTGAATGCAGTATCGGTTTTTCATGGGGTTTAAGCTCGCTCAAGGCATCCTTTAGCATGCCCAGCACCAAATCAAACTGCGCTCTACGCGCTATGCGGTAGCTGATGATTTCACCATTAAACAAATCCATCACAGGTGACAGATACAGCTTATTGCCTGCAACGTTGAACTCAGTAACGTCTGTGACCCATTTCTCACAGGGTCCAGTGGCGGTAAAGTTCCTATTTAAAATGTTTTCGGCAATTCTTCCCACTTCACCCTTATAAGAGCGGTATTTGCGCCGTCGTGTCACGGCTTTGAGATCCATGCAATACATCAGCCTTTGCACCTTTTTATGATTGACTTTGGTGCCACTATTGCATAGTGAGGCGGTAATTCTACGATAGCCATAACAGCCCTTATGCTCTGCTGGTAGATGGCTCGTATGCCATCTTTCAAAACAGCATGCTTGTCTGGCTGTGACTGCGCTGCCAAATGGTAGTAAAAGGTGCTGCGCGATAACTCAGTAATGCACAACAACACCTTCAAGGGATATTGCTGCCTTAATCCTGCGACGACTTTTGTTCGTTGTGCTGCGCTTGTTCTTCGCGGATTAAGGCATCCAGCTTTTTTAGCACAGCCATCTCCGCACGAAGATACATCAACTCATCAAGCAGCTCATCTTTGTTTTTAAGGTGATCGGGCTTATCTTTTTTAGGAAGACGGGACTTTTTCATGGGCGCTCTGCCTTTCGGTTTTGGTTGCAAGCCTGCGACGCCACCCTCACGGTAACGCCTCAGCCATTGCACCAGTATAGAGTCCGTTGGTAAGTTTAATTGAGCGCTAACAGCTCTTTGTGATAGCCCATCTTTGAGAACCATTTCTATGGCTTTGAGCTTGAAATCAACAGAATAACGCTTTATTTTCTTGCGTCGTTTGATCCCCTCCAAGCCGTGTAATCGATACAGTGATACCCAGTTGCGCACGCTGCCATGGTCTATCCCAAACAGATAGCTTGTTCTCTTTAGCCCTTGCCCCGATAAGTAATGTTCAATGACTTTGAGTTTAAAGTCATCTGTGTACTTTGCCATAAAAAACTGCACCTCCTAAAGTTGGTTGGTGTCCAACTTTTTGGGTGCAGTTCATGAAGGCAGCTTTTTGTTTTGGTGTTTACAACGATCCCTTACGCTTTAAACCGCAAAATCTCCACCCCCACGCCCTCGCAATCAGGGTAAATATCCGGCTTTTGCGTAGACACCCGCACGGCTTGTACGGCGGAGTGTTGCATCAGCAAGTCGGCGACGCTGTCGCACAGGGTTTCTTGCAGTTCCACATGGCCGTTGCTCACACGTTGCACAATCGTGCGGCGAATAAAGTCGTAGTCCACCACTTCGGTGAAGTGGTCGCGTGTAGGGGTAGATTGGCTTAGCAGCACATACATATCTACGTTAAAAATTAAACGCTGTGGTGCCAGCTTTTCAAATTCGTACACACCGATTTGGGTGGAGATTTCAAAATTGCGCAAAAACAAGCGGCGGCAGTTGCGGGCAAGGGTTTCGTTCCAGAAGGCGCTCATAAATCAGTTCGGCAAGTGTTTTTGTAATAAGTCGTCGACCACAAACATGATATCGCGTGGAAGAGGTACCAAATGTTGTCCATTATCAACGCAAATGGTGC
>CALAPG010000181.1 GCA_937889485.1 uncultured Moraxella sp.
CCACGCTTTACACTGCTCGCAGTGACCAAGAAGATGGGCACCTTCAGGCAGACTTATTGCGACTGCCCCTCAAAGACTTGGCACCACTCAATGTCTGGTTATTTACCCAAGTGCCTTTTTTACTAACAGACACCCCAAGCGATAACCCCGTGACACCCGCGTCCACCGCACCTACCCCCACAGCGTCCACTGCCAGCCCAGTCACCACCGCCCTAGCACAATCAACTAAACCGCCCATGCTATGGAGTCTTGTGCAAATTCTTAATCGTCTACAGCGGCGTGAAAATTGCTTGCTGGCAATCAATAGCCCCACAGGCAATGTTTTGGGATATTTACACCCAAAACGCCAGCGCATGTGGGTGCTCTCAGATAGCCTTTGTCTCACCCAACCTTGGCAGCTAACCACGGCGGCGGTGAGCCTCGCGGATGATAAAGCCACTGATATGGTGCAGTGGTTATGGGGGCAAGCCACGCAGCATGCCAAGCACTTTGACAGTTTGCTAGATGATCAGGCAATTTATTCTATCAAAAGCTGGGTAAAACCCAACCACGGTACGCAGCAGCACAACCATTTAAAAATTCAAAGCGCGTTGGCATCTGACAACTTAACCCTCAAGCAAATTGCCACCGTGAGCCAATGTCCACTTTCTCAGGTCAAACAAACCGTCACAGGGTTGCTAATGGCAGGCGTCTTGCCCGCCTCGTTTTATCAACAGCTGGCTGATCAATTTGACAAACAAAACTCGCCCACGCTGGCGGCAGTACCCACCAAAACCACCGCCACAGAAACTGCCACTACGGGCTTTTCATCCACCTTGTATTTGCTCAACAAGGCACTGAGTCCACAGTCAACAGAAACTGCTGCTGTGTTGAGCAAACATGCAGCCGCCAGTGAGTCTGTATTTGCCGCGCCCATCGTTGACCCAATACCCGACAAAGAGACTGATCCCGTCGCGCCATTGGCGGCGGTTTTTCTAGATGAGCGTCCTTTAGATGTGCCATCATCATCTGCATTGCCCACCCAGCCGCTTTGTGTCACCCAGACGGCAAACCCGCCTTTAAGCCAAACTTTAGACCAAAGCACAAGTTCAAGCCAGACCGTGGCAGCCGATAATGCACAAAATTCTGACCATGGTATGATGGGGTTTTTGTCACGGCTACGGCGGCGACTTGGTTTGTAATCGCTAATTTCTTACTTTCTTTTACCAATTTCTTGATTGTGGCGCAAAAATCTTAGATACCGCTATGATTTAGTGTATGATAATGATGGCAATCTATTCTCAACTATTGTGATGCAGATGCCAGAAGCAAAAGGTTTTATACATGCAACGTTTAAAAATTGTCTTTAGTGGTCCCATGGGTGCTGGTAAAACGCAGGCCATTGCCACTTTGTCAGATATTTCTGTGGTATCGACTGAGGTAAAAAATACTGATCTTCACATTAATGCCAAAGCGTTAACCACCGTGGGGATGGACTACGGTGAAATGACTTTAGAAGACGGGGTCAGCATCGGTTTATACGGCACGCCAGGGCAAGAACGCTTTAATTTTATATGGCCTATTTTGTCGCAAGGCGCCATGGGGGTGATTATTTTGATTGATCACGCTGCCCAAGACCCTGTGGCAGATCTTGCCCATTATTTGGATATTTTTAGCAAGATATACCAAGGTAACATTGTGGTAGGGATTAGCCAACTTGATAAGATGCCTGAGCGCGATTTTGCGATTTATCGAGATTGGTTGTCAAGCCAGCAAAAAAATCTGCCAGTTTTTCCTGTAGATATGCGTCAGCGTGAAGATGTGCTGTTGCTAGTAGATACCCTGATTGCCGCTTTAGAACTGACTGCCCAGCGCTAATTTACCATGGGGTGGACTTGTGGTGAACATCATTTTGCCTCATGCGTCAGGTATCCCCCCACGATATT
>CALAPG010000182.1 GCA_937889485.1 uncultured Moraxella sp.
TCTCAAAAACAAAATCCCATTGTCCACACTGGGCATATAAGGCGTTCCTACCATGGCAGCTAACACGCTAAGATTACCGCCCCAAATTTTACCCGTAATACGGGGTTTAATAGCATATACTTGGGTTTCTGGCACTTGAATGGTCAGTTGGTTTTGGCGACAAAGATTGATAAAACTTTGAATGGTATCAGTGTTGACTGCAGGTTTGCCAAAATCACTGCCCAGCATACAGCCTGCCACATACGGCAAGCCACCTTTGGCAAACATCGATAATTGCAAGGCAGTAAAATCACTAAAACCCATGAGCAAGGTGCCGCGCGCTTTAAGTTTTTGCGTCAGCGTACGCCAATGGCTGTCGGTGAGCTGCGTTAATAATCGCATCGCCCCATAACCACCGCGCACCCCCAACAAAATTTTTGGTAGGTCATGCACAGGCATCTCTAAGAGCCTGCTTAAATCGCCAAGACGCTCATTATCTGAGCCAGCAAAGCGCAAGTAACGCCTGCCAATCACCTCGGGGTTATCAATATAAAACCCTGCCTTGGTCAAACGGTCAATGGCAAGCAAATTACGCTGTTCATCACTGCCAAAACCCGAGGGTGCCACCAAATGCATCGGCACGCCGCGCCCTTTTTGTGCCTCGCATTGGGCTTTGATGGTGGCAAAGTCAAAAGTGGCAACGTCAGCAGTAGCGACATCGGCAATCGGTGTTAAGCGTTCATCCTCAAAAATGGGCGCGCTGAGCGCCTCACTGCCTATAACTTTACCACCAATGGTCAACTCTGCTTTTGCTGTCCCCAGCGCCGCGGCAGACATAAGTAACCCAGACTTCATAATATGACGGCGAGATAACGCTTTGGCAAATAATTGATTCATGACACAACTCACACTTTTGACACGGTTTATACTTTTTATACTCGATAAAGTTATGCTCGATAAATCCGCTAATCGGGCACTTGCATATTATTGTTGGAATTTGCAGAAAGCCCATAATAAAAAATACCCGTCGCCACAAGGCTAGATACCAATACAAACAGCATATCAAGCTGCGCTTTATGCATCACGTACACATTAAGCAGGGCAAAAACTATGGTAGATGCCACAAAAAAAATCAGCGAAAAATGTAAGCATTTAGCCGCAGGTGGTGGGTTATCTTTATAATGAAAATGGCGAATGCTAAAACCACTGGCATACGCCACCAACCCCAAAATAAGCCACGTAAAAAAATTCATACTTCCCCTTTTTTAAATAAAATTTGAGCCGCGTTGGGCTATGTTACCACCTTGTGTTGATAATGGCGATTGTCAAGCTGATTGTCATGGCAGTCAGAGCTGGGTGGTTTGCTCACAAGCGACTTGATACACGGTATTGCTACCTTTATAAATAAAACCAAGGTAGGGGCTATCATATTGGGGATTGAGTGAGGCAAAGCTATCGGTGATTTTTGCCAGTACAAACACGCGGTCTGGACGCGCAATTACTTTTTCAAGGTATTTGTGCTCATCTGCTTTGATATCAAAATACTTTTGAATCTCGGGGCTGTCACTGGCTAATAGCTGCATCGCCTCAGGCTTATCCCAGCCTTTTTTTGGGTCATTAAATTCGCGCATTTGCATGGCGTAATTGTCGCCATTTTTAATGATTTTGATTTGTGCAGGTTCGCTATGACTGACAGTATAACACCCCACTAGGCTATCTTTGGAGGGGGCTGTATGGGCGCTATTGGTGGGGGCGCTTGTTTGGTGAGTTTGCTGCGAGCCGCTATCAGACTGGCTACAGCCACTGATGCCAAAGGCGAAAACACAAGCGAAAATCAGATGCTTTGCCATGGTAGGATGACGCATGGCAGGGTAAAATTGTTTTTGCATACAGGTCCTTAGCGACAAGCTATAAAGCGGAGAATAAGTGGTATTATAGACGTTTTGGCATGGCTTTTTTTGCTTTTTTTTCTTATACTGATGGGCTACTTGACTACCGATTATTGCAAAAACTGGGTTGTTTATTTATGTCAAATCATGCGTTAAAACCGCTTGCTCATACCGTGCTTGCTTATACCGATGGGGCGTGTCGTGGCAATCCAGGTAAGGGCGGGTATGGTGCCGTGGTCATTTTGCCGTCGGGTGAGCAGTATGACATTTGTGGCGGTGATCCCCATACCACCAATAACCGCATGGAGCTGATGGGCGCAATTGCAGCATTAGAAAACACTCCCCCTGAGCTACCCATTCAGATATGGTCAGATTCAAGCTATGTGATTAAAGGCATTAGCGAGTGGCTTAGTGGCTGGAAAAAAAAGCAGTGGAAAAATGTCAAAAATGTTGAACTATGGCAGCGCCTTGACGCACTGTGTCATCTGCGAAAAATTGATTGGCAGTGGGTCAAAGGTCATGCAGGTCACGTCGGCAATGAATACGCTGACCGCCTTGCAAACCAAGGCATTGACCAGCTGCCGCTGCCTTTTCTTAAAACGTTAATCCATCGCCCTGCAATGATGCCAAGCGAGCCAAGCCTCGCTAGCACTGACGTGGTGGCTAAAAAAAAAGATGATATCATGAACTTATTGCCTTCTGTAACAGACGCGTTTGACCCGTTAGAAGATCTGATTGATGATGAGGATTTTGTGTCAGACGATATTTTTTTACAAGCCTTAGATAGCAATGAGTCGCAAACCTTGCCACCACCCATACCACCAGTACCAACAACGCCAACAGTTGCCAACTCTCTTAGTGTATCCACTGCTGCTGCCCATTTTGCTGCATTTACCGATGAGCGCGGTTGTTTTGTTGCCCAAGATGATGGCTTGATTGCCAAGCGTCCCGCGTTTAATGGTGTAACTAGCCAGCCTAACCCGCATTTTGTGCCGCTATTACCGCGCGCCAAACACCAAAAAATGCCCAATCGCCAACTTATTCTTGATACAGAAACCACGGGATTTGATCCCCAAAATGGTGATCGTATTATTGAGGTGGGTATTGTGGAGATGATTAACCGACGTTTTACGGGTGAAAAACTGCACGTGTATATAGATCGGAAGAGCACACGTCTGAACTCCAGTCACACAGTGGTATCTCGTA
>CALAPG010000183.1 GCA_937889485.1 uncultured Moraxella sp.
TAATTATTGACTCATGGTTTGACAACTACCTTGGCGTGGTTTCATTGGTGCGCGTGCGTCAAGGGACACTCAAAAAAGATGATAAAATCTACATCAAATCCACCAAAATGTCGCACCCTGTCACCTCTATTGGCGTATTTACGCCCAAATCATTGGAGACCAATATCCTAGAGGCGGGTGAAGTTGGGTTTATCATCGCAGGCATCAAAGACATTGGCGGTGCCCCTGTGGGCGATACCATCACCCACGCCAAAACCCCCGAGGTTGAGCCTATCCCAGGATTCAAAAAAATCAAACCGCAAGTGTATGCAGGGTTATTTCCTGTAGACTCAAGCGACTTTGAAGCGTTTCGTGAAGCGCTACAAAAACTGCAAATCAACGATGCCGCCTTATTTTTTGAGCCCGACACCTCAGACGCCCTAGGCTTTGGTTTTCGCTGTGGCTTCTTGGGTATGCTGCACATGGAAATTATCCAAGAGCGGCTTGAGCGTGAGTATGATTTAGACCTCATCACCACCGCACCAACGGTGATTTATGAAATCAAAAAACGCAGCGGCGAAGTAATCCAAATTGATAACCCCTCAAAAATGCCTGACCCTGGCATCATTGACGAATTTCGGGAGCCGATTGCGCGCTGCCACATCTTGGTGCCGCCCGACTATTTGGGCAATGTCATGACCCTGTGTATTGAGCGCCGCGGCTTACAAGTGGACATGAAATTTATGGGGCAACAAGTACAACTAACCTTTGATATTCCTATGGGTGAGGTGGTCATGGACTTTTTTGACCGCCTAAAATCAGTATCTCGCGGCTTTGCCTCGCTAGATTATGGGTTTGAACGGTTTGAAGCGGATAAATTGGTGCGTGTTGATGTGCTAATTAATGGCGAAAAAGTTGACGCGCTTGCCATGATTTGTCACACCGAACAAGCGCGCTATCGCGGCAATCAGCTGGTAGAAAAAATGAAAGAGCTGATTCCACGCCAAATGTTTGATGTTGCCATTCAGGCAGCCATTGGTAGCCAAATTATCGCCCGTAGTACCGTCAAAGCGATGCGCAAAGACGTCTTGGCAAAATGCTATGGCGGTGACGTATCGCGTAAGAAAAAACTACTGTCCAAACAAAAAGAAGGTAAAAAACGCATGAAACAAGTGGGACGAGTCGAGATTCCACAAGAAGCGTTCTTGGCGGTGTTAAAAGTAGATAACCAGTCATAAGGGTAGGAAACAGGTATGGATTTTGATTTTAATTTAATATTAGTACCTGCAACTTTACTGTTGGGGCTGATTTGGCTACTAGATAAACTGGTATTCAAACAGAAAAAAAATCTGGGTTTTGAAAAATCCGCCGCCCCGATCCGCTGGGCGTATGATTTTTTCCCAATTTTGGCAGTGGTGCTGGGGGTGCGCTCATTTTTGATTGAGCCATTTAATATCCCATCTTCCTCAATGGTGCCAACCCTTTATACGGGTGATTTTATTGCGGTCAACAAGTACGCTTATGGCATTCGCCTGCCACTGGTTAATACCAAAGTCTTGGATTTGGGTAGCCCCGAGCGCGGCGATGTGATCGTATTTCGCTATCCTGTTAATCCAAAAATTTATTATATCAAGCGTGTGGTCGGTGTGGGCGGTGATACGGTCAGCTTCAATCATGGTGTGCTAAGTGTCAATGGCAAAGCCGTTGCCACCACGCCCGCCAATTTTACCCCAAACCCCAAAATGACGGAACAATTATACTCAGCAGGCAAAACCGAAACAGGCGAGGTGATTATCCCTGAACAAGCCAAAGCGATGGGTATGGCAGAAGAAACCCATGCCAGCTACTATCAAGAAGTGCCTAGTGCGAAGCACACGCATTTGGTGCGCTATTTGGGTGACCAGTGGTACCCTTATGCCGAATTTTTGCAAAAAGTGTCACCCACCCTCAACCAAACTCAAGGGCAATCATGGCAAGTTACCGTGCCGCAAGGTCAGTATTTTGTGATGGGTGACAACCGTGATCGCAGTGCCGATAGCCGCTTTTGGGGCTTTGTGCCAGACCAAAACTTGGCAGGTAAAGCAGTATATGTATGGACGCATAAAGCGGGTGGCTTTAGTATGCCAAGTTTTAACCGCAATGGCGCTATTCATTAACCTAATCACCCAGCCCTAAGACTTAGCACAAAAACTAGTTAAGCTTTTTAAACAACATCAGCAAAACTCCCGAGAACTGACTAGCCAAGTGCCAAAACTACCCACTTTATTAACAACTAAGTGGGTGCCACCCACAATGATTTACTAGTAAAATAGGAAAAATATCATGAACTTACCCAGTCATCAGCGCGGTGCCAGTGTTAGTGGTATCTTGATTATGACCATGCTAATCGTTGTGTGCATCAAAATAGGGCTTGCCATCATACCTGCCCAAATCGGGCATTACCAGCTCAAAAAATCGGTCATAACTGCCTTAAAAAAATCCAACGACAATAAAGAAACTGGCAAGCAGTTTATCAATGGCTTATCATCACAATGGAACATCAATGGTTATCAGCAAAAACCCGATGAAGTCATTATCATTGAAAACGAACTACCAGGCAGCCTCAGCATCAAACTAAAATATACTGAGGTTTCTAACTTTTTTGGTGACGTTGATATTGTCAATCGTTTTGAAGACACCATAACCGCTCAAGATGCGCAAGCGGCAAAATAACAATTGTGTGCAGTGCATCGCGTGCTGCTTTCTGCCATCGCCCTTAATTTGATACTATTTGAAAATTGAATGAACCAGCTTGTCACTATCCCTACTTTTAACCTAAAAAAACTACCGCCACAAGTGCGTCAGCTCACTGCCTTGTTTTATCAGATGGGTTACCATTTCACAAACAGCAATTTGCCCATCATGGCGTTGATGCACCGATCTTTTGACAGTGAACATAACTATGAGCGGCTAGAGTTTTTGGGTGATGCATTATTAGGTGTCATTATTGCTGAAGCCTTATATCTACGCTACCCCGACTACAATGAGGGGCGACTCACGCGGATGCGTGCCACATTGGTGCGAGAAGAAACGCTTGTCATTGTTGCCAAGCAGCTTAAGTTGTCTGATTATTTAATCTTGGGTGTGGGCGAGCGTAAAGGCGGTGGGCGTCAGCGCGCCTCCATTTTGGCAGATAGTGTAGAAGCCCTCATTGGTGCAATTTATTTAGACAGTCAAAGTTTTGACACGGTGAAAAATTGTGTACTAACATGGTTTGAAGCATTATTTGAACAAGTCAAAGAACAAAAAGTGCTAAAAGACGCCAAAAGTCGGCTACAAGAGCTATTGCAGGCGCATCAACTGCCGCTACCGCGCTATGAAGTCACCGAAACGCTTGGCAATGCGCCGCACCAAATTTTTATTGTCACTTGCTTGGTTGAATTTACCATTGAAAACAAACACACCAAACAGCTAGAAAACACCCAAGCCACAGTCACACAAAAAGGGGAAAGTCGGCGTATTGCCGAACAACGCTGCGCTGAGGGCATGCTGACCAAACTTGCCCAAATACTACCTGTATTACGTTAAAACAGGCACAACAAAGTACGCGGTCACTCCCCAAACCGCCACAAAAACAGGTATGATAGCCTGATTAACCGCCCATTTTTTGATAATGAATACAATTGACACTGAGACAGACAACTATGCCTAGCCATAATGACGTGCGTGACACGCAAATGCCAACCAAAACCGCCGACCAGCCGCAACCATCATCAACCAACGAGGATGTGATTGGACAATTTTTTAATGCCGAGACCGCGCCTAGTACAGCGTTGGCGCAAGATTTTCGCACAGGCTATGTTGCCATTGTTGGGCGCCCCAACGTTGGCAAATCTACCCTAATGAACCACGTATTGGGGCAAAAACTCTCCATTACCTCACGCAAACCACAAACCACGCGCCACCGTATCATGGGGATTTTAACCGATGAACAAATGCAAGCCATCTTTGTGGACACCCCAGGTATTCATAGCAAAGAAGTGCGCGCCATCAATGAACGCATGAATAAAGCAGCAACCTCTGCATTAGTGGATGTAGATTTAGTACTTTTTGTAGTTGATAGCCTAAAATGGGTCAGTGATGATGAGCTAGTTTTTCAAAAGCTACAAAACCTCAACGTACCTGTGGTGGCAGTGATTAACAAATGCGATACCATTAAAGACCAAGCGCAGATGTTTACCCTCCTACAAAAACTCCACGACACCGCCACCTTTACTGACATTGTACCTGTATCTGCATTACGTGGGCAAAATCTGGATGAACTTACCAGAGTCATCCAAAAACATTTGCCTATTGCAGAGCCTATCTATGACGCAGAACAAGTAACCGACCGTTCGGAGCGTTTTTTAGCCAGTGAAATTATTCGAGAGAAAGTCATGCGCGCCTCTGGCGACGAAATCCCCTACGACTTGACCGTACAAATAGACACCTTCAAAGATGAACCGCCTCACCAAGACCCAAAAACGGGCAAATGGCGTAAAGCAGTCACCTTTATTGATGCCACCATCTTTGTAGAACGCCAAGGGCAAAAAGTCATTGTCATTGGCGAAAAAGGCGAAAAAATCAAACAAATTGGCATCGATGCACGTCAAGACATGGAAAAAATGTTTGATAAAAAAGTGATGCTAACCTTATGGGTCAAAGTGAAAAAAGGCTGGTCAGATGACGAGCGTGCCTTAACCAGCCTTGGCTACTAAGTCATAGCAGCTTACCAAAAAGCGACCACTTATTTATGCGAAATCAGTCATGCGAAATCAGCCATTAACAGGCTACGTGCTGCACCAAAAACCGTATCAAGATCACCGTAGTTTGACCTATTTTTTTAGTCAAGAACGGGGCTTGGTACATGGCATTGGCAAAAAAAACTTGCCGCTGTTTTCGTGTATCTCATTATTTGCCAGTGGTAAAAATAGCCTAAAAAATTTTAGCCAAAGTCAATTAACCGCTAAGACTTGTATGCTGAACGGACAGGGTCAATTTGCTGGCTTATACCTAAATGAGTTACTGCTTAAACTACTACCCGTTGAAGAATCCAGCGAGCATCTTTGGCAAGCCTATGATCATTGCCTCGCTCAAATTCATAGCTTGTATCAGATACCACCATTAGACGCGACAATGCAATCACAATTTCTCAAATTTTATCTGAGACAATTTGAAACCGAGCTGCTAAACAATTTGGGTTACGGCGTTGATTTTTACAAAGACGCACTAGGCGATGAGATTACCCAAAATCAAAGCTACTATTATCAGCTTCAGCGGGGGTTTATGCCTGCAGACACAGACACAGAACCTAGTAGTGCCATTTTGCTAGCGGGGGAAGCGATCTATCAGTGGCGGCATGTGCTACAGCACCCCGAGCAACTAGACCTGCACAGCCAACAAAGCAGCCTATGGGTAAACCAAACCATCAATTTACTAAGCAAAATCTACAAACAAGTCATTGACGATTTGGTCAATTATGAAACACTACAAAGTCGTGAATTATGGCACCAACTTGCCCAGTTTGGTCGATGACACAAGTTAACTTGAAACACACAAGAGGTTATCATGCAGCATTCCACGCGTTATCCCTTGTTAGGGGTCAACATTGATCACATTGCCACATTGCGCCAAGCGCGAGGCGTTAGCTACCCAGACCCAGTCGCAGGCGCCTTATTGTGTGAACAAGCGGGCGCAGACGGCATCACCCTGCATTTACGTGAAGACCGTCGTCACATCCAAGACGACGATGTCTATCGGCTAGCTAAAGTCATCAAAACACGCATGAATCTTGAAATGGCAGTGACCGATGAAATGGTCAAAATTGCCTGTGAAGTGAAGCCTGCATGGGTGTGTCTAGTACCAGAAAAACGCCAAGAGCTCACCACCGAAGGCGGCTTAGACGTCATTGCAGGTGCTGAAAAAATTGCCAACGCTATTAAAGCCCTACATGCGGTGGGCAGCCAAGTATCTTTGTTTATTGACCCCGAACCCCACCAAATTGACAAAAGCATCGAGCTTGGTGCGGACGCCATAGAATTACATACAGGCGCCTATGGTGAAGCATATCTAGCAGGCGATGCCAAAAAAATTGCCCATGAGCAACAGCGCATCCAACAAGCCACAAATTATGCCAAAACCCAACACAGCACATTGTTGGTAAATGCAGGACATGGGCTGACCCGTGACAACGTCGCCGCCATTGCCAACATTGAAGGCATCCATGAGCTTAATATCGGTCACGCCATCATGGCTGATAGCGTATTTATGGGGCTACAGCAAGCCGTTGTCGCCATGCGTGCAGCTTTTGCCAACTAACGGCAGCTAAAAGCCGCCTCGGCATAAGGCTGGTATTTAATTATTCCAGTCTTATTAAACGTTATCTTAAAGCTATTGTTGTGATCTTCTGCATCGCAGCAATAGCGAATATTTCCCATATAACCGATCGGTCTACCACTATCAGGCTTAAACTCAATATAAGACCTATTTAAAGCAATACCCGTTACCAAATAACCAAATTTCAGGGTCAAATCCACCTGATGATTTAACTGATCAACTGCCGCATCATAAACATGATTCTCATTTTTATCCAAAAAACTGATTAACTGCTCACCGCCCACCTGCACGCACTGCAAATTATCGTTTGCCGTACAACCCACCACCGTATCTTGATAGATCAACGCATCTTGCCTTGCCTCCACCAAAAACGTTTTGAGCTGCGAAGAGAGCGTCATAGCCTCCATTTTCTGCATATTTTTAACCATCACCACACCACCCATACCGATCACTATACCCAACACGACCAGCGTTACTAACAGCTCAAGCAACGTAAAACCTTGCGCTTCACCCTTGATGTTAAAATCCACCTGCATCGTCCTTAAATTTACAAAAGCGCCGTATTTGTACCGCCAAAATTATTTAGAAATACTAAAGTTAACCAAGAAAAAAATAGTATACAATCGCGCCTCATCTAAAAATAGACTTTTTTCAATTTTTTGGCTAAAAAACGCGGATTTAGCCACCCAAAAAAATAAAAAAATGGCTGATAACTAAATGTCAAGAAAAAAACCTCAAGAAATAACACAAATTGTCCCTGAAAAGTAACTAAATGTGAGAAAACTATATTTTTTAGTGAACTTATCAACAAAACATATGGCAAATTTAAAGTTAGTGTATTAAAATTTACATCATAAAATGTTCAGCCTGACTGTGGCGGTATTTAACGCATGAACGCAAAGGTACTTTGAGGGATTTTTACCAAAAAAGTGCCTAAAAATAAATGTATAACATATTGTGATAATCGTGTAATATTGTGTAGCAAAGCGAAAAAAAGAGTTGTAAACACAATTTTTAGACGGTAAGCTATATTTAACAACCTCGCTGAACAGGGTTTAATTGTAGTAACTAGCTAAACTCAGCGACATTAACAATCAGGCTATACTTGTATTAAATAAGACAATCCTTTGGAGGACTTCTATGAAGCTAAATAAACTCGCTCTAGCAGTTGTTGCTGCAGCCACAATGCCAGTTGTTGCCAACGCTGGTGTTACTGTTACTCCCCTAATCTTGGGTTACCATGTTTCAGAAGGCATCTCAAAAACCGCTGACAAACAACGCGAAGTGCTAAAAACTGGCAAGAATCTTTACAAAAATGCCAAAAATCAAAACATCGATGGAGATAAACGCGGCGCGCGCACAGAAGCACAGTACCAAAATGGCGGTGTTGCCCTCGAAGACGGCTTATACACTGGTGCAGGCATCGGTATTGAATTAACACCAACTATCGCTCTTGAACTAGAATACGGTGAAACTAGCGTCAATGGCGAAGCCAGTGAAAAATCAGCAGAGGCGGGTGTAAACCGTTTTGATGCCAAGCAAAAAATGATGTCTGGTAACTTTACTATTGGTACAGAAACTTTCACAGGTTATACCAACAGCCCATTCAAACCATACGTGTTGATTGGTGCGGGTCAATCAAAAATTGATGTTAAAAACCAAGAAACTTATGATACTAAGCAAGGTTCATCAGTCGGCAAAGTAGATGCAGGCACCAAAGTTGCTAGCTCAAAAGATACCATTGGTAACTTAGGTCTTGGTGCTTACTACCGCATCAACGATGCCCTAAGCCTACGTGGTGAAGGTCGTGCCGTCTATAACTTTGACAACGACTGGTGGGAAGGTATGGCATTGGCAGGTTTAAATGTTGTATTGGGCGGCCACTTGGCGCCAGCAGCACCTGTGGTTGAACCAACCCCAGTAGAGCCAGCACCTGTAGTAATCACCGATGGTGATGACGACCAAGACGGTGTACCAAACAGCATCGATAAATGCCCAGGCACCCCATTAAATGTGGTAGTAGATGCAGACGGCTGCCCACGTCAATTGAACGTTGACGATGCGCTACGTATGGAACTACGTGTGTTCTTTGACAATGACAAAACCATCATCAAAGACCAATACAAACCAGAGATCCAAAAAGTTGCAGAAAAAATGAATGAATATCCAAATTCAACTGCTTCTATTGAAGGTCATGCTTCAAAAACTGGTCCATCTGCACGTTACAACCAACGTTTATCAGAAGCCCGTGCTAACGCTGTTAAATCAATGCTAGTTAACCAATTTGGTGTTGCGCCTTCACGCATCAACACTGTAGGTTATGGTTATGATCGTCCTATCGCAGACAACAACACTGCCGAAGGTCGTGCAATGAACCGTCGCGTATACGCTATCATTACTGGTAACAAAACAGCGACAACCACTCAAACTAAAGATATGAATGTACAATAACTTTTAGTTGATGAGTCCTATAAAAAAGCTACCCTCGGGTAGCTTTTTTGTTCCTTATAAGCGTATTACGTTAAGTTAGATAAATTTAATCTATTTTTAACGATAAAATGTTATAATACGCCGCGTTTTCGTTATTATTCCTTCTAGCCGAATCTCTAAGAGCTAATTTTTTATGTCCGATTCTATTAAAAATCTCCGTAATATCGCAATTATTGCCCACGTTGACCATGGTAAAACTACCTTAGTCGATAAACTTCTTCAACAATCAGGTACTTTTGGTGAACGTGCAGCGGAAGTTGAACGTGTGATGGACTCTAATGCATTAGAGCAAGAGCGCGGTATTACCATTTTAGCAAAAAATACTGCAATTAGATGGACAAACCCAAAAGATGGCGTTGAATATCGTATCAATATTGTAGACACTCCTGGACACGCCGACTTTGGTGGCGAAGTTGAGCGCGTGATGTCAATGGTTGACTGCGTGTTATTGCTAGTAGATGCTGTTGATGGCCCGATGCCACAAACACGTTTTGTGACCTCAAAAGCGTTTGCTCGTGGGCTAAAACCCATTGTGATCATTAATAAAATTGATAAACCCAGTGCCCGCCCTGATTGGGTAATGGATCAAGTATTTGACTTGTTTGATAATCTAGGTGCCACCGATGAGCAGCTTGATTTTCCGATTGTTTATACCTCAGCAATGAATGGGATTGCAGGTCTATCGCCAGATACATTGGCAGAAGACATGCAGCCACTATTTGAAACCATTGTCAACATTGTTGAGCCGCCGCAAGTGGATACCGAAGGCGCGTTTCGTATGCAGATCTCTAGCCTTGACTATGACAACTTTAAAGGGTTGATCGGTGTGGGTCGTATTCAGCGTGGTTCGGTCAAAACCAACACACCTGTGACGATTGTAGATAAAGAAGGCAACAAGCGTAACGGCCGTATTTTACAAATCATGGGCTATCATGGTCTTGATCGTGTTGAAGTACCCATGGCGCAAGCAGGCGATATTGTCTGTATCACAGGTATTGATGGCTTGAATATTTCAGACACGATCTGTGATCCACAAAATGTCGAGGCGTTGCCCCCATTGAGTGTGGATGAGCCTACGGTATCGATGACTTTCCAAGTCAATAATTCACCATTTGCAGGCAAAGAAGGCAAGTTTGTGACGTCACGTAATATTCGTGAGCGCTTAGAACGTGAGTTGATTCACAATGTGGCGCTTCGTGTTGAAGATACAGACAGCCCCGATAAATTTAAGGTATCAGGCCGTGGCGAGCTGCACTTATCAGTATTAATTGAAAATATGCGCCGCGAAGGTTATGAGCTGGGTGTTTCTCGTCCCGAAGTAATTGTCAAAGAGATCGATGGTGAAAAACAAGAGCCCTACGAAAATGTGATTTTTGATGTTGAAGAACAACACCAAGGCGCAATCATGGAGCAAATGGGCTATCGCAAAGGCGAACTGACCAATATGGAAGTTGATGGCAAAGGGCGTATTCGTATTGAAGCGGTAGTGCCATCACGCGGTCTCATTGGTTTTCGTTCAGAGTTTTTGACCATCACCTCGGGCACGGGTATCATGACCTCTAGCTTTTCGCATTATGGTCTGGTGAAAGCAGGTGAAGTTGCCAAGCGTCAAAATGGTGTACTGATCTCAATGGTCAACGGTACGGTGCTTGGTTATGCACTATTTAACCTTCAAGAACGTGGTCGTATGTTTGTGTCGCCACAAACTGAAGTGTATGAAGGTATGATTGTAGGTCAAAACTCACGTAGCGATGACATGGTGGTTAACCCTACCAAAGCCAAGCAGTTGACTAACGTACGTGCTAGTGGTACGGATGACGCGATTATTTTGACCCCGCCAATTATCTTTTCATTAGAGCAAGCGCTTGAATTTATTGAAGATGATGAGCTGGTTGAAGTGACACCAAAGTCAATTCGTCTACGCAAAAAATATTTAACTGAAAATGATCGTAAGCGTTTTAGCCGTAAGTAACGATTACAGCCGTTGAGTGTTAATTGTTTAAGTTTCATAAAAAAGCTTGTAACCTTGCAAGCTTTTTTAATTATTTGACAAGTACCCTAACAATATATTTAAATTAAATCGTTGAATGATTTTTATCCGAGCCTTGTAACAATAACTTCTAAAAAGGAAAAACAATATGAGTATGATGTCAGAATTTAAAGAGTTTGCCCTAAAAGGTAATGTAATGGATCTTGCTATTGGTGTCATTATTGGTGGCGCGTTTGGCAAGATTACTACGTCATTGGTAGAAGATATCATGATGCCAATTTTTTCTGCCATTATGGGCGGCAAGTTGGACTTTACGAATAT
>CALAPG010000184.1 GCA_937889485.1 uncultured Moraxella sp.
AAACAAGTCATTTTTAAAAGGTTAGGAGGCTTTGGGAGGATTGATGCGCTGGTTGTTTTTTTTAGTGATTATTTTACTGTTTGAACTGGTTACTTATGGGGCTGCTCGAGGGGTGCTATGGTGGGCAGGAAATTTGCTGACAGGGCGCGCTGCACGTCAGGTGATGATAAGTCTATTTGTCCTTAGCAACGCTGTACTGGTATTTGGTATGGCGCGGCTGTCAAGTTTTGGGCTCAAATTGTCGATGACTTGGTTAACGCTGCTATGGTTTACCATCATGGCGGTATTGGCAATGGCGGCGATAAACGGGCTAATCATGCGTTTTTTGCCCATGTTGTATCAGTCATCATTGTATCAGCATATGGGGGTGCGCCTAGGAGCGCTGCTTTGGCTGTTTGGTTTTATAGGTATGGGACTGTATAACGCTTATGTGCCCACAGTGCGTTATATTTCTCTAACCACTGAGCAGCCGATGCCAAAACCGCTACGCATTGCGATGGCATCGGATTTACACTTAGGGCGATTGGTAGGTCATCGTGAGTTACAGGGGCTAAAAACCATCGTTACCCAACAAAAAGCCGATGTACTGCTAATGCCAGGTGATATCTTGGATGACGACACACACTATTATGACAAACTCCATATGCAGCCAACGATGCAAGCACTTGTAAGTGCGTTGCCGTTGGGGGTGTATGCCTCGCTTGGTAACCATGATATGTACGGTCATGAAGCCGCAATTCGGCAAGCGCTGCAAGCCTCTGGTGTCCGTGTGTTAGGTGATGAGCAGGTAAATGTCAACGAGCAGTTTTGGCTAGTGTCACGGCTTGATAATCACGCGCGCTACCGCCAAGATACGGCAAAACTGATGCCTAGCTTAATTGACAAGCCTGTTATTTTATTAGACCACGAACCAACCGATATTGACAAAAATGTGTTATTACCTATTGACTTACAGCTATCGGGACACACTCACAATGGGCAAATTTTCCCTGCCAATGTTATTGTCAAATTATTTAATAAAGTCTCATACGGGCACGCGCGTTTTAACCAAACAAATGTGATTGTTAGTTCTGGTTATGGGTTTTGGGGCGTACCGTTTAGATTAGGTTCACAGTCAGAGGTTTGGATCATTGACTTGGTGCCTGTTAAGGTGCCTGCCAAGTCCAAATAGGCAAAGATACGGTAGCTAACATTATTGCATCCGTGCAGTTTGTAGCATTAACATGAGGTCATTGCGTATATCATCTAGTGAAACATACTGCTCATGCTGCAAACAATAACTTAATGTATTTAAGACCAAAATGGCATAAGTGTGCGCTTGGTATTCAAGATTGCCAGGGCGATTGCGGCGCTTGGCATGCTCCATAAAATTTTGTTTAATCAGTAAATACATATCATCATATAAATTAATATGGGGCGTTTTAATTTGCCACAGTGCCAAAATCCGCTGTTTTTGGGTCTGAATAAATGCCCAAAATTGGTCTAAACAAACAATCAAGTTTTCTTGGTTTGCCACATTAAAACGTTCATTTAAAAACTGACCGTAGCATTGGCGAAAATTGCCAACCATTTTTTCGGCGAGCGCATCTTTGCTGGCATAATGGCGATAAAAAGTGGAGCGGTTAATAGTTGCGGTGTCCAAGATATCTTGAACCGTAATGGCGCGATAAGACTTAATCTGCAATAAATCCAAAAAGGCTTGTTCAATATGCTGCTCTGTTTTAATAACCCTTAAATCCTTTTCGTTCATCAACCGCCACCGTGTCCATCATATCCGTCATTTTTATGTTTATGGGTTTGGCGTTTTTTGCCTCCCCATCTAAAATAAACGACATTATCATACGTTGTGTATATTTATGCAACATTTATGTACTTTTGAGTGCCATGCTAGCAAAACCCCTACAAATTTGCTTCAAAGAGCAAAGGGTTGAGGAAAAATACCAAAGGCGCTGTAGGTTATTTGTTTTAGGTTCATAACTAAGCGTGTCAACAGCCACCTTGATGTGCTTGAAAAACCACGATTTTTAAAACGTCAAGACCATCGAGACCTTTGGTTACAAAATAAAATTTTACAGAAACGTTAGATTTCAATTTATAATAGGTGTTTCTCTTTATAACGTTGTGTATTTATGAGTAAAGCAGACGCGAAAACCTCGGTACCTACTTTGACGTTGGGTGCGCTAGGGGTGGTATATGGCGACATTGGCACGAGCGTGTTGTATTCGGTTAAAGAAGTTTTTAACGCGGGTCATGTGGCTTTTAATGCGACCAATGTGTATGGTGTGCTGTCCTTGTTTGTTTGGACCATCACTATTATTGTCAGTCTAAAATATATTTTATTGGTGCTGCGAGCAGACAATAAAGGCGAGGGTGGGTTGATAGCCATGCTTGCCTTAGCCTCAAATGCGGTGCGTCACCGCCCAAAACTGCATGGCATTATCATGATTATGGGTATTTTTGGTACCTGTCTATTTTATGGCGATGGGGTTATTACCCCGTCAATCTCGGTGTTATCGGCAGTAGAAGGGTAGATCGGAAGAGCGTCGTGTAGGGAAAG
>CALAPG010000185.1 GCA_937889485.1 uncultured Moraxella sp.
TGTTTTTACAGTATTTATTAGAATAAAAATAGGAACTATAACTATACAAATTTCTATAAAAATAAGCAACAATCTACTTAATCCACTAAATCCTTGAATTCTTGACTCTGTAATTCCAGTTATAAAAAATAAAGCAATAATTCCACCAAAAATCAAAGTATATACCAAAAACCATTTAGATCTTAAAGCCTCATTTACATCAGTTTTTAAAACTAGAAAAAGATTTTTCATTATTTATGCCCCATATGTCCTGAGTGATTTGATTGATTTTTCATTTTTTTCTCTTTTACTTTCTGGACTACATGGGTAAATTCAAAATTTTCACCATCTTGTTTTGATTCATATGCACTAAATCCAAAATCCATAGGAGTTGTTGCTCCAAAAGTCCAAAATGCTTTTTTGGCATCATCTCCCCCTTTGACAGACGGTAAACCCTTGGGATCATTTTTTAACACAAAATAAAACGCTTGGGTAATGGTACGCCCACGCGCTGAACGGTAGGGGTCATCAAAGGTATGCTGGCTATGACGTGAGCCACGCAGCACCGCCTCAGGTACTTTTAGGCGTGTTTCTTCACGTAACTCACGAATACAAGCATCAAATAACGTTTCTTTGGGATCAATAAAACCACCAGGTAACGCCCAAAGCCCTTGTCCAGGTTGGCTACGGCGTTCGACCAGTAAAATATGCCCCGACTGAATGACGACCGCATCCACCGTCATAAACGTCGGTGGGTAGGGGCTAGCTTCCCATTGTTTTTTATATTTGTCTATAAAGCCCGCTTCTTCATGTAGCTGCTTGTATGCCGCTGTTTGTTTAAATGTCTTCATAACCTGTGCAGTGGCAGGCGGTACCACATCAGTCAATGGATCAGCCCCCAATAAAAACCCCTCACGGATGGGCGTGGCGGAAAGTTCATGAAAGTTAGGAACTGCCACAGACTGCCAATTTGGAAAAAGTGACAAATAATAAGACGAGCTATCTTTCGAATGTCCAATCAAGCCAATATTTGCCCTCAAATTGCCTGTAACCGACTGCACACATTGCTGTACATACTGTAGCCAGCGTGTGTCATTATATAGCGCGTCATCTAACGCCACGCAATGAATACGCGCTGCCGCCTCAGGGGCAAAGGCGCCCAAAATCATTTGTGTGCGTTCGGCGACACTAAAGCTATTGCGGGTACTACGCGGCAAATTTGCGGAGCCAATCAACATAATAACGTTCTGGGCAAGTTTTAGTGCCTCATCGACCACAGATTTGTGCCCAAGATGAAACGGCTGAAAACGCCCAATAAATACCAAATAATCAAAGCGATAACCTTGCTGATTTTTTGGTGCACTAAAACGCCCTTCATCTTGGGCAGTAACAGCGGGTAAAGACATAACGCAAACTCCTTGCGAATAAAAAAATATGCTATCGGTCTATCCAATAGCCACCAAGTGCGAACCATGTCGTGCCTTTATCTTGCCTAAATTTCAAAGAAATGCCAAGTTAATTTTAGTTAATAGCCGCACTGACAATAATAGCCACTTGATTTTAGCAGCCGTGATCGCCATAAAACCCGAGTGAATTACTCAAGTATATGCTACAATATGGGTCATAAAGACAGACAAATGAAGGTCAAATCATGAGCGATAACATGGAAAAAACCACCAATATCAAGATCACCGATTCAGCGCAAGGCTACTTGACTGAGCTTTTAGCCAAGCAAAACACGGACGGTATTGGCGTACGTATTTTTGTAGAGCATGCAGGCACACCACGTGCAGAATGCTGCATGTCTTATAGCCAGCCTGATGAACACAACCCTGAGGATCTCAAACTTAATTATCCCACCTTTAGCGCCTATATTGATAGTCCATCACTGCCTTATTTAGAAGATGCGGTAATTGACTACAACAAAGACCGTTTTGGTGGGCAACTTACCTTTCGTGCACCCAATTCAAAAGTGCCAAAATTGGGCGAAAATGCCAGCTTAGAAGAACGTATCAACTATGTACTATCTTCAGAGATCAACCCTGGGCTCGCAGCCCATGGCGGCAACGTACAATTGGTGGATTTGGTAGAAGAAGACGGGGTAGGCATCACCGCTGTACTGAAATTTGGTGGCGGCTGCCAGGGCTGTTCAGCTGTTGACATGACCCTAAAACAAGGGGTTGAAGTCACCCTAAAACAGCAAATTCCAGAGCTTACCCAAGTCATTGACGAAACTGACCATACCTATACCGCCAATGCCTTTTATAAGTAAATAGTATAAATAAATAGTGGCATGCTTTTTTAGCCCGTATACAAAAAACCCCATCAGTTGATGAGGTTTTTGATTAAGCAGGTAGCATCGTTATTATTTGCGAGACTCTACAGGTACAAAATCACGCTGCGTCATGCCTGTATAAAGCTGACGTGGACGTCCAATTTTGTGAGGAGCAGAATGCATTTCTAACCAATGGCTGATCCAGCCTGAGGTACGTGCCAATGCAAAAATAACCGTAAACATTGAGGTTGGGATACCAATGGCCTTTAAAATAATGCCTGAGTAGAAATCCACGTTTGGATACAAGTTACGCTCTTTGAAGTACGGGTCATTAAGGGCAATTTGCTCCAAACGAATAGCAAGCTCAAGTTGTGGATCCTTGATGCCTAACTCGCCTAACACTTCATCACAGGTTTCTTTCATCACTTTGGCGCGTGGGTCAAAGTTTTTGTAAACACGGTGACCAAAGCCCATGAGCTTCACTTCTTTGCGTTTTACTTTTTCCATGAACTCATCAACGTTGTCTACGCTGCCGATCTCGTCCAGCATTTTGAGAACTGCTTCATTGGCACCACCATGTGCAGGTCCCCAAAGTGCAGCAATGCCAGCGGCAATACAAGCATAAGGATTAGCGCCTGTTGAGCCTGCCAAACGAACGGTAGAAGTTGAGGCATTTTGCTCGTGGTCAGCATGCAAGGTAAAGATTTTGTCCATCGCTTTGGCTAGGATAGGATTAACTTTATAATTAACATCTGCTGGAGTCGCAAACATCATATGTAAAAAGTTTTCCGCGTAGCTTAAGTCATTGCGTGGGTACATAAAAGGTTGACCACTGCTATATTTATAGCACATGGCTGCAATGGTTGGTACTTTAGCAATCAAGCGAATGGCAGTAATTTCACGGTGATCTTGTTTGCTAACATCCAAGTTATTGTGGTAGAACGCAGACAAGGCGCCCATAACACCTACCATAATTGCCATTGGGTGCGCATCACGGCGGAAACCTTCAAAGAAGCGACGTAACTGGTCATTGACCATAGAATGTTTACGTACTTTTTCGTAAAAATCGGCTTTTTGTTCGGCATTTGGTAGCTCGCCGTGGATCAACGCATAAGCAACTTCTAAGTATTCTGCTTTGTCTGCCAATTGGTCGATCGGATAGCCACGGTGTAACAAGATGCCTTTATCGCCATCAATAAACGTGATTTTTGATTCTACAGAAGCGGTTGACATAAAGCCTGGGTCATATGTCCAAAAACCAGCTTGCGGTACTGCTTTAATATCAAGAACAGGATCGCCTAAAGTCCCTTCAATAATAGGAAGTGAATAGTCCTGACCATTGACGTGCAAGGTTGCACTGTTGTCTTTCTCTGACATAAAATCCTCTCAGACGTGTGAAAAAAAGAAGACCTAGCTTGTCAAAATACGACTGGCGTACTTACAAGATTAGGTAACTGCCCAGACACAGAGACGTGCAGGGCGACTGTAATTAGCGAAAACCCATAACTAAATCCCAACTATATTAACAGCATTTTAGACAAAAATGAAAGCAAATTTAGTTGATGTACGAGCAAAGTATAGGTTATGTATGGACAAAAGTTAGTCATCATAACCTTGCGCTTTCTGAATAATTTGTGATGTTGCTTATCGCACGATGGCTGCCGCCATACAAAATCAGTTCACTGAGATATTCTTAGTACAATATTGCAAATTTTTAACGTTTCGCAACAGATCCCAAAGAAAACTGAGTTTTTTTCCGTTTTTGTTTGTATTTGTAAGCAAAGCCTCTTATAATTAGTGCA
>CALAPG010000186.1 GCA_937889485.1 uncultured Moraxella sp.
AGGTCTTCAAGCTGAAGAAGTTACCAAAGTCGACTAAATTGGCAGATTACAAAGCCAAAATAGTGCAGCTTGACTGCTTTTAACCAAGTTAAATGCTTTAACTTGGTTTTTGTCATTTCCATCTGCCCGAGGTAATGTTAAAATTGCTGGGTATCCAAATAGGTTTATATCTCTGTGTTCGAAACATTTTCTCAATTACCGATTCATATCTCACTGCAAAAAGCTATTCACCACTTGGGCTATCAGTCGCTTACCCCTATACAATCGCAAATTTTACCGCATACACTGGCAGGTCAAGATGCGATAGGACAAGCCCAAACAGGTACAGGAAAAACCGCGACATTTTTGCTAACCATCATTAATGAGCTGCTAAATAACCCATTGCAACCAAAAACAGATGGCGAACGCTATCTTGGCGAAACACGCGCACTTATTTTGGCGCCTACCCGTGAACTGGCACAGCAAATCTATAAAGATTGTTTGGATTTGACCAAATTTACTGATTTACATACTGTCTGTTTATTGGGTGGCACCGACTATGAGCAGCAAATCAAGTCGCTTAATAAAAAATTTGTCGATATTATTATTGCGACTCCTGGTAGGTTGATCGATTTTTGTTTTCAGCATCATGTATTTTTGGATCGGGTTGAGGTGCTGGTGCTAGATGAAGCAGATAGAATGCTAGATATGGGGTTTATTCCCGATATCAAACGCCTATTGCGTATGATGCCTGCTAATACGCATCGGCAGACGTTGTTATTTTCGGCGACATTTAACCAAGATGTCATGAACTTGGCATATCGTTGGCTACACCAACCTGTCTTTGTTGAAATTGCCCCAGAACAAAAAACCAGTCAAAATATCAAGCAGTTGTTTTTTACGCTGATGGAATCTGATAAGTTTGGCGCTCTGCAGCAAATTATCCAAAAACATAGCCCTAATAAAATCATTATTTTTGCCAATCGTAAAGACCAAGTCAAGCGGCTATATGATAAGTTAAACCGTCTTTACCAAGTTGTGATCCTCTCAGGCGATGTGATCCAAGCTAAGCGTGAAAAATATCTGGCACAGTTTCGGGCAGGTGATGCCAATATTTTGGTGGCAACCGATGTTGCTGGGCGCGGTATCCATGTGGATGATGTGGCGTGCGTGGTAAATTATACCTTACCTGACAGTCCAGACGATTATGTCCACCGCATTGGGCGTACAGGGCGCGCAGGTAATCAAGGCATGAGCATTAGTTTCATCAGTGAAAATGACGGGTTTAACTTGCCTGCCATCGAACGCTATCTAGATACCACCATAAAAATGCAGCAGTGGTCGGACGATGCCGTCTAAGGCGTGAAAACAAGCGCTCAATAACAAGAAAGGTGCCGACAAAGGCACCTTTTTTTGTAGAAAAGAAAACGTGGGAAAAATAGGCAAGGTTATAATTTCACCACTTCTACTTGTGCAATGCCACTGGATAAATTGGCGATTTTACTAAATGCACCCTTAGATAAATCAAGGGTTCGCCCATATTTGCCAAATCCACCCGTGTCTGTCACGCGGACAACAACACTTTTGCCATTGGCTTTGTTGGTTACTTTAAGTTTAGATCGGAAGAGCACACGTCTGAACTCCAGTCACACAGTGGTATCTCGTA
>CALAPG010000187.1 GCA_937889485.1 uncultured Moraxella sp.
TTGACCACAAGATATTGTACTTTTAAGTGATTTAGAACCACAAAATACTATTGGTCTGCGTAACTTCAGTGATTAAGTTGTGAGGTTTTTATTATTAACCGTGGTTAATTTAAGGAAATTTGGGTGAAGTTACTGTCAAACGCTATTTTGCAACGTAATCCAGATTATGTCTCATTGGTGCAGATAACCGATTTGCATTTGTTTAGTGATACTAATAAGTCTATTCACGGGGTTAATACCCAGTCTAGTTTTGATGCTGTTTTGTCTGTTGCCACCCAAGTTTTTGATTCACCTGATTTAATGCTATTTACTGGTGATTTATACCATGAACCGTCAACAGATAATTACGACCGTTTATTTGATACATTAACACAGACAAATATTCCTTATGTAGCAATGGCTGGTAATCATGATGTTACTTTGGAGCTAGATGAGCATCTGCCTTTTCATCGTCGCCGCCACCTCCCCGTTGAGGTGGATGCTAGGCTTATTGGCTGTGCATGCCTTGAGCTTGCACATTGGGATGTTTTGTTATTGGATACATCATGTGCAGGTCAAGTTTATGGCAAGCTCAGTGCTTGTGCTTTGGATTGGCTAGCAAAAAATCTGGCGGCGTCCGTTCGTCCTTGTGTGATTTTTTGCCATCATCCAATGGTGTCTGTTAATTCCCAATGGATTGATGCGCATATGCTAGCAAATGCTGATGATTTTTGGCAGGTGGTTGCACCTCACCAACAGCGTCTAAAAGGTATTTTTGTTGGGCATATTCATCAAGAGATGCAGGTTATTAAGCATGAGGTACCCGTGTTTGGTTGTCCCTCAACGGGTGTGCAATTTAAACCTTTTTGCAAGGATTACACCATAGATTGTTGTCCGCCTGGTTTACGTTGGATAAATTTATATAACAATGGACTACTTGCAACTGGCATCAAAAGAATTGATACTATGTGACCCTTTTGAACCCCTATGTCAATCTGGCATTTTGGTTTAGGCGCATAGAGAGAGGTTGAAAAAAAAGCATAGGCAACCATAAAGTGGCAATTTGTTCAATGAATGTTTAAGTTGCAAATATAGTTGCTTTAGAGACAAGGTTGCAGCGAATGGTTGGATGGTATATTTTCGGCTAACCTTTCATAAGCATTAGGCTCATAGGCATTAAGCATTAGTGGAGTTTCATTTTCATCCCTATTTTTGCAACGATACGTTGCGCTGACTCGGTCAAACCATAGTAACGAAACTGTAAACTTAAAGATGTATAAATATTGGTTTTTAGAGGAAATAGTCATGACAGCTGTCCAAAATGAACGTGAATTAAGCTTTACCCCGTATCAGCCAGCCGCTGATGAAGAATATATGAATGATGCCCAAGTTGCCCATTTTCAAAAGATACTTCTTGATTGGAAAGAACAGCTAATTAATGAGGCAGAATCGACCAAATCTTATATCCAAGATGAGTCAACGGCAATGCCAGACATCAATGACCGTGCCACGCAAGAAGAGGAATTTGCCCTTGCGCTGCGTACGCGTGACCGTGAACGTAAGCTTATTCGTAAAATTGATAAATCTTTGGCAGAAATTGAGAGTGGGGATTACGGTTTTTGTCAAACATGTGGTGTAGAGATTGGGCTGCGCCGCTTGGAGGCGAGACCTACCGCTACTCAGTGCATTGATTGCAAAACATTATCTGAAATCAAAGAAAAGCAAGCTTGGGGTCATGCCTAATTTAACTAGGCAAACCCAAGTCATTGGACGCTTTGCGCCTTCTCCGACTGGCGCATTGCATCTAGGCTCGCTGCTTACCGCTGTCGCAAGCTACTGCATCGCAAAACACGCACAAGGTCAATGGTTACTACGTATTGAAGATATTGATACTGAGCGCTGCCATGCTCATTATAGTAAGCAAATTCTCACTGACCTTGAGCGCTTAGGGCTGCACTGGGATGGTGAAGTCCGTTATCAATCAGAGCATTTGGCGCATTATCATAATCTTCTTGATACAAAACTTAACACGCTTAGTTATGGCTGTGACTGTAGCCGTAAATCCATACAACACTATTGCCAATTGCATCACTGTCTAGCCACCAATTATCCACGGATTTGTACACACAAGCATTTGCCAAGATACCATGCCGTACGCTTGGTGTTGCCCGATCACTGCGTGTTGTTTTATGACCAGTTGCAAGGGATAATTAGCGGTAACCCCCAACGTGATCATGGCGATATTGTGGTAAGAAGGCGCGGTAGAGTAAACCAACCAGGCATGATCAATTATATGCTGGCAGTGGTGATTGATGATGCCATACAAGGTGTTAATCAAGTAATAAGAGGCTTAGACATTTTACCTTTAACCATTGCCCAACTGGTTATTGCGGATTATTTAGCACTACCGCCCATTACACAATATTATCATTTACCTATTTTGGTCAATGAATACGGACAAAAACTCTCCAAGCAAACCCTTGCTGAGCCCATAGCACCCTACCCTACCTCACAACTATTGCAGCTTGTTCTCAAATTACTAGGGCAGGCGCCTGTAGATGTAGATACGCCAAGCACCATGCTACAACAAGCTGTGAGTCAATGGGATAGCCAACCACTTCGTGGTCAACAATCTGTAGTAACGCCGCCGTTAACCAACCTATTGCCAAACTGGCAAGCCGGTGCTCAATAATAACGGCACTTATTAGCAGGAATATTCGGGCTATCCTTGATAATACGTAGCAGTACGCCCACGATAATTAAATTGACTACCATCGATGAACCACCATAGC
>CALAPG010000188.1 GCA_937889485.1 uncultured Moraxella sp.
ATCTAGGATAACCGCCCTCTACAATGAGCCGTAGCACCACACCTGTTAATGTCCAAGTTTTTCCTGTACCTGCGGAGGCTTCGATTAAATGGCGCCCCTGTAACGGCAAGGTTACCGCGGGGGGCAATGAGAGCAGGTCTAGTTGCTCCTCGAGGGCACAGGACGGGGGGCTACTGGCGGCATTTGGCTGGGCAATTCCCGTGGCGTATGTGGCGGTATCTTCAGAATTCATACAATTTGCGGTCGTCATTATACTGTTTTCTTTTACTGTTTTTTAAGGGGGCTTTGGACGGGTTTGTCGGGTTAAACAGCTGTGACAATGGCTGTTACAACGATTGCATATGTCCCACAATGGGTTGGTAGATCAGCTCGCCCAGCGTCTGTAAAAACGGCAAAATCACGGTGGGCTTATGCGGCTTGAGTAGTAGCTGCCATATGGGATAATGATGGCAGTTAACGTCAATATAACCACTTTGGTAGTTAGAGGATAGCCATTTTCCCAGTTGTTTGATGGGGTTTGTATCAGGATTTTTGCGGGTTTTTTGTATAAATTCAATAGCCACCGCTGGCGGCAATACGGTTATGATTTTTCCGATCAGCTGATAAACCATGACCAAATCTTGCAAATACTGATATGCCACATGGCTAGGCATGGCAGGTAAGTAAAAGGTTTTTTTGCGCCGATATTGCCATAATGAATAGCCATCGTTGGCGGCCGCCTGCGCGTCTGTGGTTTGGCGCTGTATTTGCCAGCACAAATGATGCAACCAAAATTGCAGTTGGTACTTTTCGCTACCCGACTGTGGCAAATAATTAAACCAATAAGCGGGCGATTTGCCCTGCTGGGGTGTTGGCAAACGTGCGGTGATAACCCAAGTTTGTTTGGTACAAGTAAAATGACCTGCATCATCTAATCGCAGTACATCAACCGCCAGTCGCTGTTCTTCACAGGCGCTTAGTGCTTTGGCAACGCTCTTGCCCACTGCCGTTTGGTCATTGACATTGACATGGCTAAAATGGTGATTAATGAACGTAGCCAGCTGAGCAAAAGTCTGCGGGTCGCCGTCTGGTGGGTGCGTTGGGCATTGCTGTAAGTTGACAACCAGCGCTTTTAAGTCTTTGGCAAACTGTCGTTGGGCATGTTGCAGTGTTTGGTAGCGATTGACACCTGCAGGTAACATCTCACTCATAGAACCCGATATCGCCAACTGTGACGGCTGAGACGCTGGCAATTGGGTGGATTGGGTGGGTGGTTCATCGCCATCGCATATTTTTTCCATGAATAATTTGTTGAGCTGATAGTCACCTAAGGCATCGAGTGTGAGCGGTTCTAGATGACTGTTATCAATCGCCTCACTACTGTCCACAAAAATGGCTTGTTGGCGAATAAACCCTTTGGCAGGATCATAAAGTACGCGTAACAGATTGGTGAGGCCTTCATGATGCTGTACGCTAATATCAGTTATATGATCTAACTGATGTTTGTGTTGTTGCCACGTTTGGCACCACTGCTGAAGTTCAAGGCTTGTCCACAGTGTGGTAATTGGGACGTTTGGGTGATGCCGCGTGTTGTCTTGCAGAACGGTGTAAAGATTATGCCATATTTTAGCAGGCGGAAACAACGCTGCCTTGGCAAGCGCAACGACAGGATTGGGCGTGGTTGCGGCTATGTGATGAGGCTCACTGGCAGACACAGGGGCATCAATTTCAAAATATTGCGCATCAAAAGGCAACGCGGCGTGCTGGGTAACGAGATAGGCTTGCACTTGCTGCTCAATACTTACGGTATTTGGCTTAGCCTCTTCTTCTTGGCTAGGTAATGCCATATTGTTTTGTAAAAATGCCAATAATTCTTGCACTGGGCTGGCGGGCAAGTGTTCATGGGTATCTAGCGTGCTTTTACCGTTATAAAACAACCAACACGCCTGCTTGGCACACAAAATAGCATCCAAAAATGCGCCCAAATCATCGTCTTCTCTAAAGCGATCGCCACGGGTGGGCAGCCCCGCTTGCATCAAGTTGTAGCGGTTTTGCTGCTCTTGCTGGGGAAACTCTGACAAATTAAGATTGAGCATAACAATTAAATCATAGGGCAAGTTTCTGACTGTTCCTATACGGGCAAAGGTAATGACACCTGATGGCTCAGCACTCACTTGTTGGTTGGCAATTTGCTGGGCAATATTTTCTAGTACAAAACCAAGTTTTAACGGCAGTGCTTCGGTTTGGATACGGTTGTGACCAGTTGGTAAATAGGCGGCATTATTGCCAGTCGCGGCAGATTTTTTGTGATTGGCATCAATGTTGCTTTTTAGGTTGTTTTGTGCAGCAAAAATAGTGCGCCAAGCGTTGGTCTGGTTAA
>CALAPG010000189.1 GCA_937889485.1 uncultured Moraxella sp.
TGCTAAGCGCTGGGGTGGCGGTGGTTACGCTTACGTTTGCACCACGTTGGTCACCATTACTACGATAAAAACCGCCAATTTCACCTGAGGTTTCAAGGGTGGTGCCATAGACGTCAAAGGTTTTTGCAGCGCTAGATTGGCTGTTGTCAATAAGCGCTGATTCAACCAGAGGGGCATCCATCATTGCCGTGTGGGTCTGTACTGGGGGGACAGCGGTTGGCGTAGGCGCTGTGCTATTCACGGTGGCGGTTTGCTTGACGGTGTTTTGCATGTCCGTGTTATGGCTGCTAGCGGTTTTGGTGGCGCTCGCTTTGGCAAATTTTGGCTGGGTGGTGTCAACTACAATGGTGGCACCAATACTATTAGCTGCCACACTGACAGGCGTCACCCCTGTATAGACTTTGGCTTTTTTAATTGTTGTGGGCGCAACATAGGACAATGGCGAGTTCATGTGGTTGGGGCAAGAAGCGATGCTGTCCACCCCGTTGACCAACACGCGCAAACGGTTGTCTGCCAAACCCTGTACCACAGGCAATGCCGAGATGCCGCCCGCCGATTGCACATTGACACCTGTCAAGGCGGTTAGGATGCTTGCGCTATCACTGCTTTTGGTTTTTGCAAGATCTAATGATGTTGCCGAGAGCGAGCCACTCGCTGCTAGCGGTGCGGTAGGGTCATTTTGCTGGCTGGCGCTCACTACCACATGGGCGATTTGGTTGCGATCAATGGCAATCTGCTGCGTGCCAGATGGGTTGTCTTGGGCGTGGCTCATGCTGACTTGTAGCATGGCAAGCGTGAGTACACTTAATGTCATGCTAGGCTTGGCAAACGTGATGTGGCTGGTTGTATTGGTTGACATGTATTTTTCCCTCGATGTCAGTTGACCCAAAATGGCTGGGTTGTTGTCATTACATTTAAAAAATCATCGGCTAAAACTTAGCGATGACGACTAACGCGTGCAAACGAGTTGAACGTTTGATGGTTAAAAGACGGTGTCTGCTAGGGCGTCAAAATATAGTCCACATAAAAATCCAAACGAAAACCGCGTGACGTTGTCAGTGTATTTTGGCTTTGTACCGCAGCTTTTTTGGCAGCTTGTAGCGCGGCGTTGTCAAGTAGTGCCGACCCTGAGCTTTGTTTGATTTGGCAGCAATTAATGATGCCACTATCACTCACTGTGACCGTTAACAATACACTCCCTTGTGTGCCTGTTTTTTGGGCATTCATGGGGTATTTTTTGTTGCGATTAACCGTGGCAACAAACCGTGGTTTCCACTGGGCGGCATTATCAGGTGCCATTGTGGGGGTATCAGGCGCTGTATTTTGCGTGGGTTTATCTGTTTTTGTTGTGTTTTCTTTATTTTGACTATCTTTATTTTGACTGTTATTTGTAGCGGCTGGGTTATTGGTTGTTGTGGGGGTAGATATTGCAGGGGCGGGCACTGCGTTGATGACGGGCGTTTTTGTGGTTGTGTTATTGGTTGGCACGGTGGCTGTTTTTTGGGTAATTGGCGGCTTTGCCACGGTTTGGTTTTGCACAAATTTTGTGGCGGCGCGGGTTTGGGCGGGTTTGCTCACAGCTGCTTTTGGTAAGGCGGTTTTTGGCGCAGCGGGCGGCTGGATGCGACCTTGGGATTTTGCGACAGCGGCGGTAGGCGGCGGCAGCGCTTTGATAAGGCGCTGTTCGGCAGCTGCCTGTGGCGAGGTGGCTGCGGCTGTTTTGGTGTTATCAATGGGTTTGGGATTTTGGCGCATCTGTATAGCCGATACGTCAATCCAGCGTATAGATTCACTCTTAGTGCGCGGTTGGGTCAAGTTTTGCGCAAGATAGCCCATGACTATCACGCTGCCTATCAAGCCGCTATGTAAGGCTAGCGATATTAGCCAATCAGATAAGGCAAGTTTCATGGGCTTTTTACCTCAAGCGTCACTTGCTTAAAGCCAAGCGCTTTGACGTCCTCAGATATACTTACAAACCGCGCCAGTGCAATTTTGCCATCGGCTCGAATGGTGATCATCTGGCGCTTATCTACGTTGTTAAGGGCGGCTGCCAACTGGCTAATGGGCTGATCATTGAGATAAAGCTGATTGTCTTGGGTAATGGTTAAGATGGTGGCAGCTTGTACACCCGCAGCGGCATTGCGAGCTTGCGGCAAATCCACAGGAATTTTTCCATTGACCACAAACGTGGCCGTACTGAGTACAATCGTGAGCAATACCAACATCACATCAACCAATGGAATGACATTAATTTCACTAAATTCTTGGGTCACATCGTCAAAATCAGGGGTTGCCATGACAAAAACCTATTTACGCACCATTGAGTTCATCAAAATCTGCCAAGATCGGAAGAGCACAC
>CALAPG010000190.1 GCA_937889485.1 uncultured Moraxella sp.
CTGCCATATGCGGCATCACCCGATTGACCGCAGCGATACTACTTGATGTGGTTGGGATAATGTTATGCCCAGAAGCCCGTGCACGGCGCAAATCACGGTGCACTTGGTCAAGCACGGTTTGGTCTGCCGTCACTGCATGGATTTCGGTCATCATCGCCGATGCAATGCCATACGCCTCATCAAGCACATACAACAGCGGCACCAACGCTTGGGTGGTACAAGACACGCTAGATAAGATTTTTTTGTCTAGGCTTAGCTCATGGTTGTTGACGCCTAGCACAATACTGGCATCCACATGATCAAATGGGGCAGCCCCTATCAGCACCTGCGCTGCCCCTGCGCTGATATGCTGGGAGGCTTGTTCATAGCTGCGAAAATGCCCTGTACTCTCTAGCACCACATCAATGCCAAGAGCGTCCCAAGGCAATTTAGTGGGGTTGGGCTGCTGTAATAACTGGATTTTGAACTCAAAACTTGCATGATAAATGCGCAAAAAATACTGTACATTGTCTGCATGACTATCTGTGGTAAGGCTCACCTCAATAGGACATTGGTGGGTCAAGCGCCCGTGCGTCGTATCATACTTTAATAAATGCAATAGCGTGACAGGGTCAGCAATGTCATTGATGGCAACAATGTTAAACGGTGGCAACGCCAATGGATTTTGGCAACAGCGCTCTAGGTAGGCGCGCAGCACATTGCGCCCGATACGCCCAAAGCCGTTAATGGCAATATTTGAGGGTCGTTTGGTGAAATGGTTTAACAAATAGCAATCCTTTCATTGTCAAAACATGGTCAAAACATCAGTCCATGTGGTTGTTCAATATTGACAGTACATCAATTTAATAACTTTAGTCTGTTTTTTTGATAAATAACAGTGCCAAACGAATGTCACTATACGTATATTCACCGCGTAGCTCATCAAAAATCGGGCGAATTTTTATGTTGCCATCGTCATCTTGGTCACGGCGATCGTCACGTTTGCGTATTTTTTGATAGGCTTTGGCAACAGGTTTGAGCCATTCTGGTGTTGGCTGAATGTGCTCTAAATTCAGCTCATTGATATGCACCGCTAGTTTTTCAAGGTGTCCCATGATGGTGGATTGGGCAAGGTTACGCGCCTCAGCAATCTCAGCGATGGTCAAACTTTCATCTAGCAGTGCCTTGGTTTCAAGGATGGTTGGGGTAATGACGCCCACGGCACTTTCTTCTAAGTGCTGCAATTGCTGGACAGCTTGGCGGCGCTGTTCAATCATTTTTTGTTGCTGCTTGATTTTTTTATCATAGGCATTGATCTTTTGCTGATCAAGAGTACCACCACTACCAAGAATAAAGGCTTGCTGCTGTTGCTTAATGCTTGAATCAGCCAATGTTAAAAATTGACCTTCTTGTTCATCACTGATGGCCTGAAAGCGTTGGTCTGCCCCACGCGCAAGCGGGTCAAGCTGTAAGCTTAATTCATTGATCCCTAATAGCTGCAGTCCTGATAGCTGTTTTAGTCGTGATAATGCCACGTAGCCTTGCCCTTTTTCAAAGGTTTTTGATAAATCAATCTCGGCAGCATCGAGTGTCATGCCTTGGCTTTTGTGAATGGTAATTGCCCAAGCCAGGGTTAACGGCATGTGATAATAAGCTGCCAGCATTTCGCCTTCTTCATCATCAATACGCCATGCTGCGTATGCCACGGTAACTTTGCGCCCATCATTGAGTAGCACCAAGGGATAACGCGGCTGATTTTGATGAGCGCTGTCAGATGCCGAGGCATTGGTAGGCGCTGTGGCGGCTACCTGCGAGGGTAAATCATCATCGGTGGCTGTATCGGTGGGAGTAATTGACCCCGTATTGGCTAATTTTTGGGCATCTTCATTGCTAATAGCAACAAAATCAATCACTTTGCCCATGGTACCATTGGATACGTTGAGCTCGGCATCATTCTTGATAAACATGACCTTGGCGCCAATTTTTAGGGTGAGCTCTGGGGTATTGCGTACCGATTTTTTGAGCGTTTCCACCAGTTTTTCATCGCCTTCACCAAAGCCAACAAAGGTTTGTGATGGTGTGGTCAGTTTGGCAAGCTCCTGTTCATTGAGGGCTTGCACATTCATATTGTGCGTAAAGAGTCGTGTGCGCTGCTGCGATAGCTTATGCTCTGCGGTGGCGGTCAAGGCGGGCATGATTTGCGGCGTGAAAGATTGGCTACGAATTTGGTTTAAGATGGCAGTTAGATCCAACCCAAAATATTGATTGCCTATGTGTTGGGTATCGCTACTTTTTTGGCGATGCTGCTCAGATAGATAGCAAATTTGAAAATCAGCGTCCAGCCAAGCCTTTGCCATAAAGGCAAACTTATCACGGTTGG
>CALAPG010000191.1 GCA_937889485.1 uncultured Moraxella sp.
GTCAACGAGACCCACCAAGGTCATAAAGTGGTCAAGGTTTTTGGTGGGCACCAAGCGGCCGAAAGCCAATTTGCTACCGTTAACCACACCTTGGTGCGTTTGGGCAAAAAAATTACCCAAGCGTCCTCTGCACGCTCACCATTTAGTGAGGTCATTGCCTCAGTGGCTTTGGCAGTGGTGATTTTTATTGCGCTTTGGCAGAGTCAAAATGGTATCACTACTATTGGGGAGTTTATGGCATTCATTGTCGCTATGATGCAGATGTTTGGCCCTATCAAAAACTTGGCGGGTATTAGTATTCCCATGCAAGGCATGTTTTTGGCGGCGGATTCGGTTTGTGGATTTTTGGATACAGAAGTTGAAGAAAATAAAGGTACGCTAAAGCTACAAAACGTAAAAGGAAATTTACATTTCAATAATATTACCGTACAATATCAAACAGAAAGCCAAAAAGCGTTGACTAATTTTAACTTGCATATTGCCTCGGGTGAAAAAGTTGCTTTGGTGGGTCGTTCGGGTAGTGGTAAAAGTACTTTGGTTAATTTGTTGCCCCGTTTTGTTATTCCCACAACAGGCAAGATTACCCTTGATCAAGTTAACATAGAAGATATTGAGCTTGCCAATTTACGTGAGCAGTTTGCCTTGGTGTCGCAAGAGACTTTTTTATTTGAAGGCACCCTCGCGCAAAATGTACGTTATAGCCGCCCCGATGCCAGTGATGATGAGGTGTTAAAGGCGCTGATTGATGCCAACTTATCCGATGTGATTAGTAAATCAGCTTTGGGTATTAACCAGCCAATTGGTGCCAATGGTAGCCAGTTGTCAGGTGGGCAGCGCCAGCGCGTGGCGATTGCTCGCGCTATTTTAAAAGATGCGCCTATTTTGCTACTAGATGAGGCAACCAGTGCGCTAGACAATGAGTCAGAGCGGCTAGTGCAGCAAGCGCTTGAGCGTTTGATGCAAGGGCGTACTAGTATCATTGTGGCGCATCGGCTGACCACCATTGAAAAAGCCGATCGCATCATTGTGATGGATGAAGGTAACATTATAGAGCAGGGCACGCATCATGAGCTTATGGCGAAGGGCGGTTATTATGCGCGGTTACGCAATCTAAGTGATGTGAACGCTTAAATTTTGTGGTTTTGAAATTAATCAATAAAAAATAGGATAAATTGCCACATTCAACGCATGTGGCATTTATTTTGACGACAGAGATTTGATTTATATGAGCAAGGATCAGGTATTGTTACCCCCAGCTACGATCATTATGACTTTTCATAAAGAAGGGGTATATGCGCATAAGAGCTTATTAGGCTTTCAGCGTATTAGAGACTATTCAGCAAGTCATGGCAATCAAGTAGCTTTGATTTGTATTTTGGATAATGCTGATGAAACCACTACCCAAATTGTCAAAAATTATGTTTCCCGAGCAGGCAAAAGCGATGATCAAGTAATTGCAACTCAATGGGCTTCTTCATCTGCTGCCAGAAATACCGCTATAGATCATGTAAAAACAGAATATGTAGGTTTCTGTGATGGCGACGATTTTTTTAGTGCTAACCGTGTAGAACACATGTTAAAAACCCTTTTGGCTATGCAGTCACCAATATTGTGTATGCCAGAATACGTTATTAGTTTTGGCAATCACACAGGTGTACAAAAATTAATAGCCAGTAAGGATATCAATAAAACCCAATTGATAAATATACATCCTTGGGTATGTTCTAGTTTTAGTCATATTTCTACATTTGTAGATCATCCATTTAACGAAAAAATAGGTAAGAAGAACAGATTTGCTTTTGAAGATTGGGACTTTAGCCTGCGTTGTGTGGATGCTGGGATAGAGATTTCACCAGTAAAAGATACTTATATGTTTTATCGTAGACGCGAAAACTCGATGCTATCGGAACATGTTGGTTTTAATTCGTTTGTTCCAC
>CALAPG010000192.1 GCA_937889485.1 uncultured Moraxella sp.
GCCTGGGGCGGCAACCTGGGCATGGCCCGGCGCTTCCAGCCGCACATGCTGCGCGACACGCGCAACCGCATCGCCCTGTCCGGCGGCTACGGCGGCGAGGGTGTCGGCGCCAGCAACCTGGGCGGGCGCACCCTGGCGGCGCTGATCCTCGGCCAGGACAACGAACTGACCCAGCAGCCCTGGGTGTGCCGCGATTCGCGCCTGGAACGCCTACCGGGCTGGGAGCCGGAGCCGTGCCGCTGGCTCGGCTACAACGCCATCATCCAGAGCTTCGTGCACGAGGACCGGGTGCTGGCCGACCCGCACAGCGCACCTTGGCGCCGCCGTCTGGCTCAGGGCGTGGCGGGCTTTATGGAAGGTTTCATGAAATGACAGCGGAGAACCCGATGAGCATCGATCACTTCAAGAACACTGCCGAGCTGGCCCTGGACGAGGTCATGAAGGATAAGACCTACGCCATGCTGCTGAAGACCAAGCTGCAGAGTAATCTGTGGTTTTATCCGCAATAAGTTGGAATAATCAGTATGTCTAAACTAAAACTGATTGTCGGACTTGGCAACCCAGGTCAGCAATATGCCAAAACACGGCATAATGCTGGCTTTTGGTTTGTGGAAAGCATCGCAAAGGATTTTGATATTGCGTTGCATTTGGACAAAAAATTTCATGGCATGACGGGACGTGGTATTATTCACGGCACCGATGTCCGCTTATTGTTGCCGCACACATTTATGAATAAATCGGGTGAAGCGGTCATCCCTATGGTTAATTTTTATGGCATTGCCAATGATGAATTACTCATTGTGCATGACGAGCTTGATCTAGATGTGGGGCGCATGCGCCTAAAAACAGGCGGTGGTCATGGTGGTCATAATGGCTTACGTGACATTGTGCCGCATATTGGCGCCGATTTTCACCGCTTACGATTAGGTATCGGGCATCCTGGCCATAAATCTAAGGTGGCAGGATATGTACTAGGTAAACCAACCGCCGATGAACAAATTGCTTTTGAGACCACCCTTGATGCTGCGCTGCGTAGTTTGCCAGATCTGGTTAACGGGGATTTAAACAAAGCCCAGCAGGCAATCAATAGTTTTAAGTTGCCAAGCAGTTAATCACCCAACATTAATAATACCTTAAGTTTTTCTTGAACTTTCAGTTTCTCGTCCTATATTGATTGCTTGATAGCCGTGTTCTTGCGGTTAAATTTTTTCGAGTTGGTTAATAGCCGCTCATGACTAGCCTGCTCATTACTTTAACGATTTATGTTAGCCTGATAAGGTAAGGAATCATCATGTTATTGACCATGTTAAAAGCGAAACTTCACCGCGCCCGCGTTACTCATTGCGAGCTTCATTACGAAGGTTCATGTGGGATTGATAGCGAGCTGCTTGATTTGGCAGGTATTCGTGAGAATGAGTCGATTGATATCTATAATGTCAATAATGGTAAGCGTTTTCGCACGTATGCCATCCGTGCTGAAGCAGGCTCAAAAATGATTTCACTCAATGGTGCCGCCGCGCATATGGCGGATTTGGGTGATGTGGTGATTATCGCAGCCTACGCCCAGATGGATGAAGCCGAAGCTGACCATCACCAGCCGCGTTTGGTGTACCTTGATGAAGGCAATATTGTCAAAGACACTGCCAATGTGATTCCTGTGCAAGTGCAATAACTGCTAAGCCACCCAAGCCACCCAAGCCACTACCTGTTGCCGAGTCAACATAAAAAAAGAACGCAAAATGATGCGTTCTTTTTTTACTCAATAGTTGAAGTTTAGGATTATTTCTCTACACCTGCGTCTTTACCTTGATATTTGGCATTGGCGTAGTCCCAGTTCACTAGTTTATCTAGGAAAGTATCCACGTAGTCTGGACGACGGTTACGGTAGTCAATGTAGTAAGCATGTTCCCAAACGTCACATGTCAATACAGCGACTTGGTTATGGGCAAGAGGCGTGTCAGCGTTTGAGGTTTTGATAATAGATAATTTACCACCTACGCTATCTGCCACAAGCCATGCCCAGCCTGAGCCAAATTGGCTAACAGCGGCGTTTTTGAACTCTTCACGAAACTTTGCGTATGAACCAAAAGCTTCTTCGATTTTTGCTTTTAAATCGCCTGTGGGCTCACCACCGCCATTTGGAGTCATGCAGTTCCAATAAAAAGTGTGGTTCCAAACTTGCGCGGCTTGATTAAACATCGTAGCTTTGCTGCTATCGCCTGCAGTGGCTTTGATGATTTCGTCAAGCTCTTTGCCTTCAAGACCAGAACCTGGTAATAGCTCATTGAGCTTATTAACATAGGCAGCATGGTGCTTGTCGTGGTGAAATTCTAGAGTTTCAGCACTGATGTGTGGCTCTAGGGCGTTTTTGGCATACGGTAAATCTGGTAAGGTAATGTGAGACATATTATTTTCCTTATTCCTTAGCTAGTTGTTGTGACGACTTTATTATTAAAGCCTGCACAAGTCATCAGGGTTGATAAAGCTGCCGTTGATGACCCGTTGGCTGGGTGACTGTGATGAATCATTGTAGCATATCCACAACAATGACCATTATTTTATAACATCATGGTCATTTTGCCATAAAAATACGCAAAATTTAACCGTTTCATGGGTAGGGAATTATTGCTTTCGCGACTGCATCAAAAAAAACTGTTAGTAATTAACTGATTTTTATCAGTTTGTGCACCAATTCATCATATCAAATTGCCCAAAAATTTATGTTGTGGTTTGGTAGTGAGATCGCATCAAACGCGAGTAGCTACCTTTAAAAACTTGAGCGTATAGGCTATCATCCTATTTTTTATCTTGCCGAGTCAAAGCCATGTCAACTGCCAATTTATCGAGTCTCTTTCCCACCAAGCAGCTGGTGCTTGCCAGCAACAACCCAGGTAAACTTGCTGAATTTACTGAGTTATTTGGTCAAGCAAATTTAGCCGTCCAAGTTACACCCCAAGGGCAGTTAACTATTGAAGATGCGATTGAGGATGGGCTTAGTTTTATTGAAAATGCGCTCATCAAAGCCCGTCACGCCAGCCGCATCAGCGGTCTGCCTGCGATTGCCGATGACTCTGGGCTGTGTGTGCCCATTCTTGGCGGACAACCAGGCATTTATTCTGCAAGATTTGCCCAAGATGAAGAAGGCTTTGGTCACAATAAAGACTTGGCCAACAATCAAAAATTGCTGCGACTGCTTGAACCGCATAGGCACAGTGGCGAGCCTATTATCGGACAGTTTGTTTGTGTGTTAGCACTCGTACGTCATGCAGACGACCCACTGCCCATCATTGCGCAAGGCATTTGGCAAGGTGAAATACTAGCCGCCTCACAAGGTGAACAAGGCTTTGGCTACGACCCATTATTTTGGGTGCCAAGCCTTGACAAATCGGCCGCGCAACTATCAAAAACACAAAAAAATGCGATTAGTCATCGCGGTCAAGCCATGCAGCTGTTATTATCATCTCTTACACAAGCGGTGTAATTTGCCCCGCGCTCATATACCGATGACATCGTGGGCATAAGGTTTAAACAATTTTTTTACTTTATACCACGATTAATTTATACTATATCACTTTCGGTTAAATTTTAATATTTTACCACCAGATTTTATACGCTCCCCTTTCATTATTTTTTGCGGTTGTGTGCAGATTTTGTGAATTGGGGCAGCTTAACCCTTACAAGCGGCTTTGATGAGTCGCTTATTCCTCTTACTTTATGGAAGGTACCCTATGACAGATTCTACTGTTGCAAACCTAGAAGTTACAACCAACAAAAAATCCAACCTTGAAACCCAAATCACGGTTAAAGTACCCGTATCTACCATTCAGGGCCGTGTTGAAAAACGTATCAACCAAGTTGCCAAAACCGCCAAAATTGATGGTTTTCGTAAAGGCAAAGTGCCTGTGTCACACATTCGTGCCCAGTACGGTGCAGGCATTCAGCAAGAAGTCATTAATGACGTGATTCGTGACACGGTGTTTGATGCCATTCGCCAAGAAAATATCCGCGCGGTAGGCATGCCAAACATTGATGACGTGAAACTTGAAAACGACTTTTTGGTGTATCAAGCCACCGTTGAAGTGTTCCCAGAAGTTGCCATCCAAGGTCTATCAGACATCGAAGTAGAGCGTCAAGTTGCTAGCGTTGCCGATGCTGACGTTGACACCATGATTGAAAACCTACAAAAACAGCGTCAAACCTACGTTGCCAAAGATGATGCGGCAGGCGAAGGCGACCAAGTAAAATTTGACTTTGAAGGGTCAATTGATGGCGAAAAATTTGACGGCGGCAGCGCAGAAGACTTTAGCCTAGTGCTAGGCAGTG
>CALAPG010000193.1 GCA_937889485.1 uncultured Moraxella sp.
TATCTTTTATAATAACTGCTTTAAAAATGGCATGCTACCCGTAATTTTAAGCGACACCGCAATCAGCGAATTATTTGCTGAGTGTTTTGCACAAGCAGGCTATCAGTTGTCGGTGGATTTAGAAAACCAAGTGGTCACGACTACCTCTGGCAAAGCGTATCCTTTTGAAGTTGATGCGTTTCGCAAACATTGTCTATTAAATGGGCTAGATGATATAGGTTTGACCTTACAACAAGCCGAGCAGATCAAAGCCTATGAAGCAAAAGCACAACAAAGTCGTCCGTGGGTATTTGCCGAGCGTCAAGCCTAAATTAAATAAGGTATAGAAAAAGACGTAGGATGGGGCATAAATAGCACCAACTCATATAAAGGTTTTTTATTAAAAATTGTAATAACTTCATGGTTAGCCAGCCATTATTGCATTCCTACCGACGCAATAGCTTGGTAAAATAGCCTAGCGATAGTCGCGATGGATTTATATGCCGTTTTTTATTTTTGATAGGATGACCTTCATGAAGTTTGACCATTCTAGTCCAGTTTTTTCGTACCAGCAATGGCTGATAGCGGCGATTACCGTAAGTTTAATGGGCTGCCAATCGGGCGTATTACACCAAAAACACCCTACTACAGTGCCATTAGCCCCAAACGCGGCGGCACCTAAGGCAAGCAGTACGCTAAGCTGCGTGGGAATGGTGCACTGTGAGATCAATCAGATTGGTAATCAGCGCGCCATTGATCCCATGACTCACCAGCCTGTGGCACAAAACAGAATGATTCAGCTACGCGCTTTGACTCGTGTTAGCGCCAAAAGTCAGCCCACATCAGCCTTGCAGCAGGTGAATTATGAGGTCAGTTTTCCAAGTGGGCAGCATGTGGTGCACATGCGCTATTATTTAGACGATGCGCTGCATACGGTAGAAAATTTTAGCTTTCTATATGACTTTGCTGCCAATCAACGTTATCAACTGCGGGCATATCGGCAAGTGCAAACAACGGATTATACGCTGCTTGCCCAGTCTGCCCCCACCCCACTATGTATTGGTTTGTATGAAGATAACCAGCTAACCAACCAATGGTGTAAAAAACCCAACCCACAAGGCGCGCTGAGTAATGAATTTATCAAACTACCCTAAAACAGTAGGGCTTATTTAGTGACTGTCCGCAATCAATCCATTTGGCTTGATTGCGGCATTATCCAACATTTGTTAAAAAGAAATAAGGAACTATAATGACAAAATTAATCGCTGTCTTGGAAGGAGATGGCATTGGCCCTGAAATCGTCGCGCAAGCGGTCAAAGTTTTGGACACCTTAATCACCCAAGGGCTAGACGCCCACTATGAACATGGCTTATTGGGCGGTTCGGCGTATGACCAACACGGTTCACCCTACCCAGCACCCACCCAAGCGCTATGCCGTCGTGCCGATGCTGTGCTATTAGGTGCGGTAGGCGGGCCTCAGTATGACACACTTGAGCGTGCGGTACGCCCCGAGCGTGGACTATTGGCAATCCGTAAAGATCTCAACTTATTTGCTAATTTGCGCCCTGCTATTTTATACCCTGAACTTGCCAACGCCTCAACCCTCAAGCCTGAGGTAGTGTCTGGGCTCAATATCTTGATTGTGCGCGAACTAACAGGCGACATTTATTTTGGTGAGCCTCGTGGTATTCGCACCCTAGAAAATGGTGAAAAAGAAGGCTTCAACACCATGAAATACAGTGAAACTGAGATTCGCCGTATCGCCAAAGTCGCGTTTGAAGCTGCGCAAAAACGCGGCAAAAAACTGTGCTCGGTAGACAAGGCAAACGTACTTGAAACCACCGAACTTTGGAAACAAATTTTTAGTGAAATTGCGCATGACTACCCAGATGTGACGCTGACCCATATGTATGTAGACAATGCCGCCATGCAGCTAGTAAAAGCGCCAAAGCAGTTTGACGTGGTAGCAACAGGCAATATTTTTGGTGATATTTTGTCTGACCAAGCCTCGATGTTGACAGGCTCTATTGGTATGTTACCCTCGGCAAGCTTAGATGAGCACGGCAAAGGACTTTACGAGCCGTCACATGGCTCTGCACCTGACATTGCAGGGCAAAATAAAGCCAATCCACTGGCAACGATTTTATCATTAGCCATGTTGCTGCGCTATAGCCTCAACGATGAAGCACGTGCTTTACAAGTGGAACAAGCCGTCCAAAAAGTATTGCAGCAAGGACTTCGTACAGGTGATATTTATGAAGACGGTACTACCTTGGTTTCTTGCAGCGCAATGGGCGATGCCGTCATCACTCATCTTGTTGCCCATTAATTACATAAAGCTTAACTAAAAAAACTGGACAAAAAAAGTAGCGCTACTTATAATGGCGCTACTTTTTTTTATTAAAATCAACAATAAATGTTTATTTTTAATATACGATTCTGTTTCTAATTGCCTGTTTTTCCCATTTTAGCGGGTCATATCGCTATTATCCATCAACGATTGTTAATACCCATGTCGACTATTTTTTTCTCATCATTATATGAGGTTGGGCGTCATATTTGTCGTCATCCTTTAAAACCCATACGCTTGGCGGTGTATATCAGCGTTTCACTAGGCATGGTAGGTTGTCAGCGTGCCAACCTGCCCCAAGTGGATAGCGACCCCATCACCCCTCCCGCCTCGGTTGCCAGTGTTGCTACCACTGCCACGCCGCTGCCAACCTTAAAACCCAATGTCAGCCAACAGTTTATTGGTAATGACCCCGTGCAGCAGCGACTAGCAAAAGCATTGCCCGAAATCGCTTATACAACAGATAATTTATCGGCTTTTGCCAAAGAAGTTAACCAAGCCGCATTGGGGCAGCAACCACCGTCCTTGCCTGCCGCTTCCGCTGTCGCAAGTACCGCATTAGCCACGTCAATTGACTATACTGTTTTACGCGATTCCAAAAAAACGCAAGATCATGACAAAAGCGCAGCCAGCCTTGCCGACCCTGACACCGCCCTTATTATAAAAATACAGGCATTGCTTAATTGGCATGGTCATAGTGTGGGCGCGGTAACAGGCACGATGAATAAAAACACCATCAAAGCCTTGCAAGTTTTTCAGCAAAAACACCAGTTGCCAGTAACCACACGTATGGACGAAGCAACTTGGGCAGCGCTAACCCAAAATACGCACCTTGCCAATCAGCCTGTGTTAGTGCGTTATCAACTCACCCGTCAAGACCTGATTACCACCACCAAACCCAGAGATATGCAGTACCAAACAGCGCGTGAAGCGGTGGCAGAACGCTTTCATATGAGCCAAAAACTACTTGGCCGCCTCAATCCAGATACCCCCCTAAAAGCAGGCAACACCATCATTGTCTACAACCCTTATCAGCCCAATGTTAAGGAAGTAACCAAGGTGGTAAGCGACAAAAAGAACAATCTGTTGTACGCGTATGATGCCACAGGTGAACTCGTCGCCAGTTACCCAACCACTGTGGGATCCAATTACACCCCTTCTCCCTCTGGTACGCTCACTGTCAAAAATCGCGTGTTAGACCCCACTTACAACAAAGATTTTTCTTCTAAAGAAAAGTGGTTGCCGCCAGGGCCCAATAACCCTGTAGGACGTGTTTGGATAGGTCTCTCCAAACGTAGCTTTGGTATCCATGGGTCACCCGAACCTGAAATGATTAGCCAACAAAAGTCTCAAGGCTGTGTACGCTTGACCAATTGGGATGCACTGGGCTTGTATGGCACCATTGCTGATGAGGCAGCGGTGGAGTTTTTTTAAGTCCCCTTGCCGCCGACAGACACTACCCGCGCTTTATGTTGAACGCCCAACTAGCCTGCCAAGACCTCTACAGACACAAAAAAAAGGTGGCTTAATGTTGCATTAAGCCACCTAAAAATTATTTTTTTGGCGTTTGATTGTTAGCACCTCACAAACATTGGGCAGACATTGGGGCTGCCAAATAGCCTACAAGCAGCCTACAAGGCGCTAAACCTAACCTACTAAGTATTAAG
>CALAPG010000194.1 GCA_937889485.1 uncultured Moraxella sp.
TGTTTGTAGCGTGAGCACCCAAAAAGCCCAACTAAATCTAGTTGGGCTTTTGGTTTTGAGGGAATAGCGCTGTTATTATATTGAAAGCTGGTCAATAATTGTACCTAGGCTTTGTCTTTGCGTGTCATTTGTTCAAAGAACTCATCATTGGTTTTTGAGTCTTTGAGCTTTTCAAGTAAAAATTCGGTGGCTTGCAGTTCGTCCATAGGATGTAATAATTTGCGTAAAATCCATACCTTACGTAGCATGGCTTCATCCATGAGTCGCTCTTCACGGCGTGTGCCCGATTTTTTGATGTTGATAGCAGGGAAAACCCGTTTTTCTGCAATATCGCGTTCTAGGGTGATTTCTTGGTTGCCCGTGCCTTTGAATTCTTCAAAAATCACGTTGTCCATTTTACTGCCCGTGTCAATGAGGGCGGTTGATATAATAGTAAGGCTCCCGCCTTCTTCGACATTACGGGCTGCCCCAAAAAAGCGTTTTGGGCGCTCGAGTGCATTGGCGTCCACGCCGCCTGTTAATACCTTGCCAGATGAAGGGATGACGGTGTTATAAGCGCGAGCCAGACGGGTAATAGAATCTAGCAAAATCACCACATCTTGTTTGTGCTCAACAAGGCGTTTGGCTTTTTCGATGACCATCTCAGCCACTTGTACGTGGCGGGCAGGGGGTTCATCAAAGGTAGAAGCCACAACTTCACCGCGCACTGTACGCTGCATTTCGGTGACTTCTTCGGGGCGCTCATCAATTAGCAGTACAATCAGATAACATTCTGGGTTGTTTTTGGTAATCGATTGGGCAATCGATTGCAGCAGGACGGTTTTACCTGCTTTTGGGGGCGCCACAATAATGGAACGCTGACCTTTACCGATGGGGGCAATCAAATCAATAATACGCCCTGTCAAATCTTCGGTGGTGCCGTTACCTAGCTCAAGGCGCAATTGTTTGGTAGGAAATAAGGGCGTCAGGTTTTCAAAGATGAGTTTATGGCGTGAGCGGTCAGGGGTATCAAAGTTGATTTCGTTGACTTTGAGTAGGGCAAAATAGCGCTCTGAATCTTTGGGCGGGCGAATCGTGCCTGCAATAGAGTCCCCCGTTTTGAGGTTAAAGCGGCGAATTTGGCTGGGACTGACATAAATATCATCGGGGCCGGCAAGGTACGAGCCTTCCGAGGAGCGTAAAAATCCAAAGCCATCGGGCAATATCTCTAATACGCCATCACCATAGATGGCCTCGCCGTTACGGGCATGGGTTTTTAAAATCGCAAAAATGATATCTTGTTTGCGACTACGGGCCATATTTTCAAGACCCATCTGTTCGCTAATCAACAACAATTCAGCAATCGATTTTCTTTTGAGTTCAGTCAAATTCATAAATAAATCATCAATAACTAATTTTGAGCCGCCTTGAGCCCGAGCAGTGTACTATTTTGATAGCATAGACACAGTGTTGGTATCAGACAGCGTTTGAAGAGAGTATAAAAGAGAAAAAGCGCGTTTTAAAATGATTAACCAAGCGTTGAAGACATACAGGAAGGAAAGTCATAACGTTGCGTTAAGCACATCGACTAGATAAGTTGGTGTTATACACTATACGTCTTGACATATTCGTTTGTCAATGTATGCCAATAAAAAACCGTGAAAATTTACGCAAAGATAGGTAAAAGTTCACGGTTTTGGCGCTAATTGGGTCTTTGACAGCATTAAACGTTGCCAAGCACGACCCACAAGCGGCGACTCAGGGGGCTATAAGTGTTTGTCTAATAATGCGGCGAGCTGTGCTTTTGGCTGCATGCCCATAGTAGCGTCAACTTTTTCGCCATTTTTGAAGACAAATAAGGTAGGAATGCTACGAATACCGTATTGGGCTGCCAAGTTTGGGTTTTGGTCAACGTCAATTTTGACAATGCGCGCTTTGTTGGCGTATTCGCCTGATAGCTCATCTAATACGGGGGCAATGGCTTTACAGGGTCCACACCAAGTTGCCCAAAAGTCAACAAGGACAGGCACGTCAGATTGTAGGACAGCTTTTTCAAAAGTATTTTCATCTGCATGAATGACAGAAGACATAATCACTCCTCGGGGGTTGTTTTATAAGGGGCTAAGGTCAGCGGATAATGGGTGATGGTGCTATTTTTATGGCTTCACTATACTCACCCATGGGGCTACCTAATTGGTTTTATGGTTTTATCATATCATAATACCAGCCAAAAATTAGGTATTGGTATGGTTAATTGTTCTTATCACTGTGATAGAAAACATCAATAGCTTAAAATCAATAGCTTAAAAATGTCACACAGGATTGAGAGAATAGGCGTGAAGGTAGGGCTGCAGGTAAAGGTATAGCCCCCAAATTAGACAATTTGGCTCAACAAAAAATAGGTGTGGTTTGCCACGGGTTTTATAAGTGTGGGGCAATGCTGATACCCGAAACAACGGCGGATAAATAAAATGGCTTGTCACTGTGCCACTAAAATGCGTAAAATGGAGATATTTTAATTACCTAATTTAACTAACCCTAAGTGACATATGCCCGACTTACTTGCTGATAATGAACTCATGGCCGCCATTGATATTGGTTCTAATAGCTTTCATCTTGCCATTGCACGTTTGGATCATGGCGAGGTGAGAAAATTAGCGTCAATGTCAGAAAAAGTGCAGCTTGCCGCTGGGCTCAATGAACATAATTATCTATCACAAGAAGCCCAAAAACGGGGTTTGGACTGTTTGGCGCGTTTTGTGGGGCGTTTAGATGCGGTATCGCCGCAGCGGTTACGCATTGTGGCCACCAACGCGCTGCGCCAAGCCAAGAACGCCGACGAGTTTATTCGTGAAGCCAATTTGATTTTGCCCAAACCGCTTGAAGTGATTGCTGGGCGTGAAGAAGCGCGTTTAATTTATTTGGGGGTTTCACATACCAATGCCAGTACCGACAAGCGTTTGGTTATTGACATTGGCGGCGGTTCGACGGAGTTTATTATTGGAAAAGGGTTTGACCCGATTTTGACAGAAAGCCTACAAATGGGCTGTGTGGCATTTACCAAAGCGTATTTTGCAGATGGACATATTACCGAAAAAGCCTTTGATAAAGCCATTGCTGCCGCCCGCAAAGAGGTGTTGGGCATTAGCCGATTGTACCAAAAAACAGGCTGGGACAGTGTTACAGGCTCCAGTGGTACCATCAAAGCGATTAACCAAATTTTGGTGCAATTAGGTTTGGCAGATGAGCATGCTCGCGTCACTTATCAAGGTGTCAAAGAAATTCAAAAGCTGTTAATCAAAGCCAAACATACCGATCATATTAATTTTGCCGATATCAAAGATACCCGTAAGGCGGTGCTACCTGCAGGTGTGGCAGTCCTGCTCGCTGCCATGAACGTACTGGGCATTGATACCATCTCGTATTCTGATGGCGCGCTGCGTGAAGGCGTGATGTATGACATGCTTGGGCGTTTTGCTAGCGAAGATGTGCGTGACCGTAGCGTGCAGGCATTGATGACGCGTTACTCGGTGGATAGAAAACAAGCCAAACGGGTGGTGCGTACCACACAGCAGCTATTTGACCAAGTCAAAAACCGCTTGGGTCTGGACGAAGAAGACGCCGATTTGCTGCGCCGCGGCGCGTATTTGTATGAAATTGGTTTGGCAATCAGTCACAGTAGCTACCACCGTCATAGCGCGTATTTACTTGAAAATTCAGACATTGATGGTTTTTCACAAGTGGATAAGACACGGCTAGCCCAATTGGTAATGCACCACCGCCGTAAGCTCAAAGCGGATGGTTTTGAAGAAGTCAAAATGGTGGGCGGTGATAGTTTGGTGTATCTAACCTTGCTGTTACGTTTGGCGGTGCTAGTGCATCACAGCCGTAGTAAGCATGAAAGCCTACCCATCCAGCTACTTGCCAAAGACAATCACACGTGGCACATTGCCGTCAATATGGCAGATGACAATGCCAAAGTGGTGCTGTCAGACTTGCAAGATGAAATTGATATTTGGCAAAAATGGGGCATTAATTTGGTAGTGGATACCTACGAAGCAAGCGCTTAAAACGCGCAACGCGATCAATCAATCAACACAGGCGACTTGATTCAGTCGCCTGTTTAATACGTCATTACTGTAGTCAATCAAGGGAATAACGACAATGAGTGTTTGGGAAAAAGTGCAATTAGCACGTCATGCAAAACGACCATTATTTTTGGACTATGCCAACCAACTATTTACCGAGTTTGATGTACTGCAAGGTGATAGAGCCTACGCGGATGATAAGGCAATTTTGGGCGGTATGGCAATGTTTAATGACCAGCCTGTCATGTTGATAGGGCAACACCGTGGGCGTAGCACCCGCGAGCGTATCGAGTACAACTTTGGTATGGCAAACCCCGAAGGTTACCGTAAAGTGGTTAGACTGGTGCAAATGGCAGAGCGTTTTAAATTGCCCGTGTTGACCTTTATTGACACCCAAGGGGCGTATCCTGGGGTGGGCGCTGAAGAACGCGGTCAAGCCCAAGCGATTGCCCAAAGCATTGCCGTATTTTCATCACTTAAAGTGCCTGTGATTGCCACGGTGATTGGAGAAGGTGGCTCAGGTGGCGCGCTTGCCATTGGGGTTGCCGACCGTATTAATATGCTAGAAAACAGTATTTATTCGGTGATTTCGCCAGAAGGCTGCGCCTCAATTTTATGGAAAACTGCAGAAAAAGCCCCACAAGCCAGTGAAGCCTTAAAACTAAGCGCGGCAAATTTGCAGTCACTGGGACTCATTGATGAGGTCATCAGCGAGGGAGAAGGCGCGCATATTGATAGCCATGCTGCCATGACCAACCTCAAAATCACCCTTGAACAGCAGTTGGCTGTGTTGATGGCATTGGACGAAGATACCCGTTTGCAGCAGCGCTATGACAAGCTGATGACTTTTAACTCTAGCATATCTTTACCCAAAGCTTCGGCTTAACCCGCTACTAAGTAGGATAAACCGTCTCGTAGCAAATATTGACTATCGGTTGTTGTGAGATGGTGTTCTAAAAAGTACGCTAATAAAAAGCATGCCAAAAACTTGCAGGGTGTATTTGCTTTATGATTAACATCTTTAGGTTAACGGTGCGCAAACTATTTGCTAAGATTTGCAGCGACAGCCTACTTTTTAGACTGTCCTCCTTGGTTAGCAGGACTATTTGCCTATGTTACTCACTGAGATTTATTCACTGATTTTTCTTACTTTTCACGTCTTTAAACTGTTTTTATGTCACCTGTTTTAGCTGCCGTTTGGCACAGTTATCAGCAGTATATCCTAGCGCATCCGCATTTTTGTGACAAAATTTATGTGGCTTGTAGTGGCGGGCGCGATTCGATGGCGCTATTGGTGGCTTGTCACCAGTTAGGCCTACCTGTGCATGCTATTCATGTGAATCATCGGCTACAGGCAGTGAGTGATGGATGGCAGCAGGGCGTGGTGGATTTTTGCAAGGCTTACCAAATTCCTATAGACAGTGTGAGGATTGATTGGGCGGCGGCACCTGCCCGTGTCAATGAGCAGGATGCACGTAGCGCTCGCTATCGGGCGATTTTGCAAGTAGCAGGTAGGCATGGCATTATTGCACTGGCGCATCATGCTAATGACCAAGCCGAAACGCTGCTGATGAATTTGTGCCAAGGCACGGGACTTGCGGGTATGACGGGCATGGCAGCGCTCAGTGAGCAATTAGAGTTTGGCGAGCCAATGTGGCTATGGCGACCTCTGCTCACGGTGCCACAGGCAAGTATCACTGAGTTTGTGACCATGGAAGGGGTTTGTTATGTGGATGACCCTACCAATTTTGGTGAAGATAATCAGCGTGCGTTTTTACGCAACCAAATCCTACCCTTGTTGGCACAGCGTTTTCCAAAACTCATTGATAATCTTTGCCGTAGCCAAACCAACTTGCGCGAGGCGAAAACTATCGTAGATGCCCAGAGTGAGGCGGATTTGGTAAGCTGTCAGTTGTCACAAGGTTGGACACGCCACCAGCAGCGCCTCAATGTGTGCAAGCTACAGGCGTTGCCAGCGGCAAGACGCTTTAGTCTGCTGCACCGCTGGGTTAAGGGTGATGAAAAATTTGCCCCCAATCGCCAAATGATGCAAAAAATTGAGCAGTTGCTTGATCTGGCAAAACCCGATCAACAGGCGATTTTGCAGTGGCAAGGTATTGAGATTCGAAAATACCGAGGTACGTTATACCGTTTGGCGCCTTGTTATGCCAAAGCGATACAGCAAAGCGCGTTGGGCGGCAAGCCGTTGCACTGTTTGGTTGAAGTAGATGCACCGTTTGGGATTGAGCCAGTGGCGCCCAATCAATCGTTTCAGTTATTGTCACAGCCGTTTCACCAATCTTTCAAAAAAATCTGTCAACGCTTTGAGGTTCCAAGCTGGGAGCGCGGCTTTGCTCGTGTGGTAACTTGTCAAAAATTGCCAGTAAGCGGCGCTGCTGATTACACTGACCGCGCTGATATGCCTCACTTACCCACTATGTTGCCATGTCGCTCTCTTGTGGCGTTATTGCTGCCGACGGTTAGCGTCTGGTTGGTAGACGCCAAGGCGTGTGGGTTGCCAATACAGGCGCCTTGCCCTTGGCGCTTGCTAGATAAGCTTAGTTAGCGTTGCCTCATCGTTACAGATAGCGCAAAAGCGGCTGCTAATGACTGGGTCAAAATTGTCATCAAAAATCCGTGTAGGTATGTTAGACTTATTTGCTCAGCAATCACCCTAAGTTCTCAGCATTTAAACGGCATTTTGCTAGTATTTTTTAACCCAGACCGCCTAGCCAACTTCACAAAAAGGACGCTTTATGACAACCGTTTCTTCAATTTATTCTTCAATCAATATCGCTTTTATTGGCGGTGGCAACATGGCATCAGCGCTGATTGCAGGTCTATTGGCGAAAGGGCAGCCCAGTCACCAACTTCATGTGGTAGAAACCGACGCCGACAAACTGGCCAGTTTTCAAGCCCAAGGCATACAAGCGTATGATGCCGCCGATATCAACAATACCAAGCAAGCAATTGCCAAAGCTGATGTGGTGGTATTGGCAGTAAAACCCCAAGTGATGAAAGCGGTATTATTAGATCTTAAAGATAGCTGGCAAGCGCAAGTGGTGATCTCTATTGCCGCGGGTATCAGCACCCATAGCTTGTCCCAGTGGCTTGGGGCACAAGTCAAGCTGGTACGCGCCATGCCCAATACCCCTGCCATGATTCAAATGGGGGCAACGGGTTTGTTTGCGACCCCGACGCTAAGCGATGCCCAAAAACAGCTTGCCCAGCAAGTAATGGCAGCGGCAGGGCTAGTACTGTGGGTGGAAGATGAGGATTTACTGCATGCGGTAACGGCGGTGTCGGGTTCAGCGCCTGCGTATTTCTTTTATATGTTAGAGCATATGATAGCCACAGGTGAGCAGCTAGGGTTGACGCAAACCCAAGCCACTGCCCTTGCCATGCAAACAGCCTTGGGTTCGGCGCAAATGGCGCTAACCAGTCATGATACCCCTGCCGTGTTACGCCGTAAAGTAACCTCACCCAATGGCACTACACAAGCTGCCATTGAGGTCATGGACAACCAGCAGATGGGTACAACCATTGCCAACGCCATGCAGGCGTGTGTGGCAAGGTCACGCGAGCTTAGCCAAGCATTGGGCGATTAATACGCCAGCGTCCGTGCACTCACTAGATACTAAGCACCGCTTCACCCAATGTATTAAACCATCGGGTCATCAAACGTGGGTGAAGCCAAGCAGTAACCAATATTTTTATTTTGATCAGCAAAAGGGCAACATACAGCATGACTAATCTGTTAGCGGGAATATTTGATATCGTGATTGGCGGGGCAATGATATTAATTTTTTTACGGTTTATGTTGCAATTTGCAGGGCTCACTGGCAAAGATGCCGCCGCCAAGCCCATTTACCGCTTGACGCGTATTGTTGATGTGTTTGGGCGAATTTTCCCCACGGTGGGTGAGGGTAGAATCAATACGGCAACGCTGGTGTTGATGTTGTTACTGCGGCTGATTTTTATTTGGGGTGTGGTGGGCATGCAGCGCCTAGATAGCCAAAATATTGGGCTATTCATGATGCCTGATGTCAATTTAGCCATGATTAAATACCTCTCCCAGCATTTTTCACCTGTGATGATGTTCTTTGTTGCGGGGGTTACCTTACTCATTGATTTTTTAAAAATGTGCCAATACTTGATTATTGGCTCATTTATTGGCGGTTGGGTGATGTTTTTTACCCAAAAAATGCCAGCGATTTTTGCCTTAATTAGCCTGCTTAGTGAGCCAATTATTGCCCCATTTCGCAAAGTGTTGCCGCAAACAGGTATGATTGACTTGGCGCCTATGGTTGGATTTTTTCTGATTATTTTGTTAGAAACTTTGGTACAAACAGTGGGTATTTATCTATTGACGCTATAACTATAATAGTAGCGCCTGTGTTGTCATGCCTATGTTGTAATATAAAGTGGTGAATACAGGTGATTATAGCAGCGGGCTAAACAGACGCATGGCATTATCAAAAAATTTTGAGCCAAAGCTACGCTGCTGCCAGTCTTTTGGGTCTAGCCGTTCACTTTGCTGCAGAAAGCTGTGTTGGCAAGTGAGCATCTGCTGGGTCATAGTGCGATGATAAATGGCAATGCTTACCTCCATATTTAAATAAAAACTGCGCATATCCATGTTGACGGTGCCAAACAAACAGTAATTGTCATCAATACATAAAATCTTGGCGTGTAGCAGTCCCTCATCAAATAAATAAATCTTCACCCCTGCTGCCAGTAGGGGCTCAAAATAAGCCCTTGAAGCGTAGCGTACTAGTCTTGAATCCACTTTTTTGGGTACATTGAGTATCACATTCACACCGCGTTTGGCGGCAGT
>CALAPG010000195.1 GCA_937889485.1 uncultured Moraxella sp.
TAGGATGCTATTTTAGGCTACCTTGATAGGTTTACACAAAAAAATTTGCAATCTCGTGATTGCTAAAGTGCAAGGTTTGGCAACCGCCGCAGGTTGCCAGCTAGTCGCCACGTGTGATATGGCAGTAGCGGTGGATACGGCTACGTTTGCTACTTCTGGAATTCGAGTGGGGTTATTTTGTGCAACCCCTGCTGTGGCAGTGAGTCGTAACTTGCCAACCAAGCAGGCGTTTGAAATGTTAATGACGGGCGATTTTATTAACGCTGATAAGGCCGTACAATTTGGTCTGATTAATGCGGCTGTGTCTGCTGATGAATTGGATCATTGTGTGAATAAACTTGCCAATGCTATTGTCGAAAAATCGCCCGTCGCGGTGGCTATGGGTAAGCAGCTGTTTTATCAGCAACTAGCCATGCCCATTAAAGAAGCGTATGTATTGGCAAGTTATACGATGGCTAAAAATATGATGGCAGCCGATGCGCAAGAAGGTATTGATGCATTCATTCAAAAACGGCAACCGGTCTGGCAAGGTAAGTAGTTGCCTATTTTACGCTAGTTTTGAGGGTCGTATGCTAGCCAGCGTAACCTTAGCTTAAGCTCCCAAGCGGGATGAATGCCTGTTAAACCTTGTACCATTTTGCCGTTTTTAATAATGACAAATGATGGGGTCACTTGCCCTTGCCAAGCCGCAAAAATGTCTCCCTCACGGTCGTTGACGGTGACAAATTGCCATTGGTGTTGTTGAAGGTAATGGGCAACTTCTTGGTTATCGCCTGACTGAACAGCTATACTTACCACGGCAAATTCATCGGTTTTGGCAATTTCATTCACACTGGGTGAGGTTTGCCGACAAATTGGGCACCAACTACCCCAAAAATACACTAGCACTGGGCGCTCATGGCTCATTTTTTGTATATCTATGGGCTGATGGTCAATGCTACTAAACTGTAGAAATGGCATGGCTGGCATGATGGGCTGGCGCCACCAGTTGACCACGCTATAAATGGCAATAAAAACAATGGCATAAATTGCGATGTTTTTTAATAGAGAATGGATTTTTTGCATAGTCATTATATAAATTCTTAAACTAAAAAACTCAGGATAAAGAAAAAGCGGACTATTTGCCCGCTTTTTTTATTGCTAAAATGAATCACTTAGCTGCTGCTAATGCTTGTTCGAGGTCGGCTTTGATGTCATCGATATGTTCAATACCAATGGAAAGTCGAATCATGTCTTCTGTCACACCTGCTTTTTGTAGTTCGTCAGGGCTTAACTGGCGATGGGTGGTAGTGGCAGGGTGACAGGCCAACGATTTGGCATCGCCAATATTAACCAAGCGCGTGATCAGCTGTAGTGCATCAATAAATTTGGCGCCAGCCTCACGTCCACCTTTCACCCCAAAGGTTAAAATGGCCGAGGGCTTACCTGCAAAATATTTTTGGGCAAGCGCATGCTCTGGATGGTCTGCTAGCCCTGCATATTTTACCCATGCCACTTGTTGGTGGCTTTGTAAGTATTCGGCAACGGCTTGCGCATTTTGGCAGTGGCGCTCCATACGTAATGCCAGCGTTTCTAGTCCAAGCATGATTTGCCACGCGTTCATTGGGCTAAGGGCGGCTCCCGTGTTGCGAAGTGGTGCAACGCGGGCGCGCGCAATAAAGGCAGCAGCACCCATGGCTTCTACAAAATTTACCCCGTGGTAGCTGACATCGGGCGTGTTTAAAATTGCAAATCGGTCTTTGTTCGCACCCCAATCAAATTTACCACTATCAACGATTGCCCCACCCACAGAGGTTCCTGAGCCACTGGCATATTTGGTGAGTGAATGCACCACGATATCTGCACCGTACTCAAACGGGCGGCACAATGTGGGTGTGGCAACCGTGTTGTCAATAACGACAGGAACGCCTTTACTATGCGCCAGCTGGCTAATTTTTTCAATATCAAGGACGTTACCGAGAGGGTTGCCGATGCTTTCACCAAACACTAATTTTGTGCGATCATCGATTAAATCCAGTAAGGTTTCGGGTTTGCTATAGTCAAAGAAACGTACTTCAATGCCTTGACGTGGCAATGCATGAGCAAACAGGTTATAACTACCCCCATACAAGGTAGAAACCGAAACAATATTGCCACCAGCTTCACACAATGTTTGGATGGTGTAGGTAATGGCTGCCATGCCTGAGGCAACACTTAACGCGCCAATCCCACCTTCTAATGCCGCCATACGGGCTTCTAATACTGCATTGGTTGGGTTCATGATACGAGTATAAATATTACCCGCAACCTTTAGGTCAAACAAATCGGCACCGTGTTGGGTGTTATCAAACGCATAGGAGCTGGTATGATAAATGGGCACAGCCACTGACTTAGTGGTGGGCTCAGGTTCATAGCCTGCATGAATGGCTAGTGTTTCGGGGCGATATGGCTGGGTCATATGTAGTCCTTTAATGGGTGTTATCTTAAAATTTTTTGAGTAGTTCGTAAGCGGTTAGTAAACAATTCTTTGCATTGTAACGAGTTGATGTCGCACTTTGCAAATTCTAAATAAGGCTTTATTAATACCAGAAATATTAGTTATGGAATATAAACCCTACAAATTTGGTACGATTTAACTAAATGCGGGCGGGATATTGTGGCGATGAGTAGCCACCAGTCCCTACTTGTATTAGCTATATTGGGTAGATGAGAGGTTTTCTAGTTGCCACGTTGGTTGGTTAATAAATTGCTCAGTAAGCGCCAACATATTTTGATAATGTGCCAGTTCTGTAGAAAAAGCAGTAAAACTTTGACCATGAATGTCCGACATTCTTGCCAGACGTTTGAGTTCGTCTGCTAGATGTTTGGCACTGTCTTGAAATTGGCTAATCCCTAGGGTAGATGACTCATATTTTAAGGTATCTGTTTGAATAATCAGTGTTTTAATTTTTTTAATTAAAGAAGGTTTATCAAATACGGGGGTATTTAAGGTGTCCTCAATTTGATCGATACAGGCTTTGTTTTGTAAAATGAAAGCCCCCACTAAGGCTTTATCAAGGCTTAGCAAATAGCCTGTTTTGGTGATGTATTCGTGGTAGGCCGCTTTGTCTTTTTGCATTTGTAATTTTAGGTTGGTAGTTTCGGTGATATCTACTACACTCACAAATACTTTAATAATTTTTTGATTATGAGGATGAACCACGCGCAAAAAGTCAAAGTGTAGGTAGCGAGTATGCGCCATGCCATTTTCATCAATAAATGTGATTTGGACTTGTTTGAGGGGATTGGCGTCTTGAATCAGTGCTTCATCTACGTTTGAGGCATATAGATAGTGAATAAATTTTTTGGTTGCATCTATGTCGGCAACGCTTACGATATTTTCTAACAAATTTGGCAAGGTAATGCCTGCTAAATTTTTTCTGCCCAAGATTTTCTCTAGTTTTTGTGAGTAGTTATCGCCAATGACAAAATGGCTATCAATCAAAAATAGTCCCTCTTTGACTGTGTTCATGATGTCTTGCATTTCGCTTTGGGCTTTGGCAATAGCAAAATCATCGCGCTGCATTTGCCGCATGGTATATTTGACAAAAAATACGAAATAGCCTATCAGTCCCAAAAAACTGGCGAGTTGCAGATATCGTGAGTAACGTGCCATGTTGTAGGTATCGGTTAGGTAGGTGTTGTAGCCATAGGTAATGAGTTTACCAATCATTGGCTGTTCTATGTAAGCGTAATCGGCTAAATCTAAACGGTCTTGGGCATCATGGTTGGAAAGCTGCTGTATTTTTTGGCGATAGTTTTGCCAAATATGCGAAAATTTTTCCATGGCTTGTTCTTGTTGATCGTACTGGGCAAGCTTGTGCATGTACTGGTCAACTTGATTAGCTTTTTGCTGCAAGCGCTCAACGATTTGTTGGTTGGCTTGGCTGTCTGAAGCATCCACCAAAGCCAGATGCTGGGCACCGATAGCTATTTCTAAGGTTAAATCACTGATATTACCAATGATATCCATATGCTCGGTCGACTTTGTTGATCGGTGCGCAATAAAAAGGTTGATTAGCACCAAAATAAATAATGCCACAAACAAAATGACGACGCTTTGAATCAGTACACGATATTTGGTATTTTTTAACAGGTAGCAGGGCGCCTTAGCTGTATCTTTGAATTTCAAAACTCACTCACCTATCTATTTTAACGTTTCACCGTTTTGTCACTGTTTGTCACTGTGTGGCTAAGACGCTAGCTATCTAGTTTGCTTAACGAATATATGCTATTTTTAAGCAAATAACAAATCACAATTACCGCCATCGTGCTTATTTTATGCTAAGGCAGCCCATCACTAACGATGACAATAGCCCACTTTCATGGCAACATCCTTGAGTAATGTGTTTTAAAGTATCATGCACAAAAAAAGCCCCTAGTAAAATGGGTAACTAGGGGCTTGTTGATATATTCACGCAAGAGAAAAACCCTTAACGCTAAAGCTGCAATTCACTGATATCTGCCACAGTGAGAAATAATTGGCGAACTTGCTGCAAAAGTGCTAGGCGGTTGCCTTTGAGGTGAGCATCTTCACTATTGACCATAACATGCTCAAAAAAATCATCCAGCGGCTGCTGTAATGCCGTTAATACGGTCAAAATCTGCGTATAGTCTGTTTGCTGCGCTTGTTGTAAGGGCATGATGGTCTGCTGGGCTTGTTGAACCGCTTGGTGTAGCTGCTGTTCTGCCACTGCTTCTAAATAAGCGGGATTGACTTGTTGTGGCACCACTACGTCGGCTTTTGCCAAAATATTAGCAACCCGTTTATTGGCTTCTGCCAGTTGTTTTGCTTGTGGTAGCGCGCGAAATGCTTGTACCGCTTTTAGGCGCTTATCAAAATCTAAAGGCACTTGCGGCTGTAGCGCCTGCACTGCCAAAATGGTATCCACACTCATGCCTTGGTCTTCATACATAGCGCGGTAGCGCGAATTGATAAATGCCATGACTTGTTTAAAGGTACCCGAGAGGTCGTCAATTTTACCAGCATAGCCCAATAGTGCTTGTTCAAGCAAAACAATCAAATTAAGCGGCAATTGCTTTTCAATCAAAATACGTAGCACGCCAATGGCAGCGCGGCGCAAGCTAAACGGGTCTTTAGAGCCTGTTGGTGCTTGGTCGATACCGAAAATGCCGACCAAGGTGTCAAGTCTATCTGCCAATGCCAAGGCGGTACCAATGGGGGTGGCGGGTAAGTTATCCCCACTAAATTTTGGTAAATATTGCTCTTCAATCGCCGCTGCTACCGCCTCGGGCTCTTGGTTGAGACGCGCGTAATAGGTACCCGCAATTCCTTGCAGCTCTGGAAACTCACCCACCAAGGTACTAGCAAGGTCTGCCTTACTAAGTAATCCTGCACGTGCAGTTTGTTCAACATCAGCGCCGATTTGGGTGGCAATAAATGCGGCAAGTTTGGCAATACGCTCAGATTTGTCCCAGATTGTCCCAAGTTTATCTTGGAAAATACGGTTCTTGAGGTTGTCAGTCAATGCAAATAGGGGCTGTTTTTGGTCTTGCAAAAAGAAAAATTCGGCATCTGCCAACCGTGGACGTACCACTTTTTCATTACCCGCGATTACCTGTGCTTTGTCTTTGCTATCAATATTGCTGATAAAAATAAAATAGGGTTGTAGTTTGCCGTTGGCATCCGTCAAGCAAAAATATTTTTGGTCTGCCTGCATGGTGCTAATCAACGCTTCTTGTGGCACTTGTAAAAAACGCGGCTCAAAACTAGCCCGCAGCGCCACAGGATAATCCACTAATGCGGTAACTTCATCAAGTAAATCTTGAGGCACAATGGCAGTTGCGCCAACTTCATCGGCAAGCTTTTGAACTTGTGCGATGATTTGCTGCTGGCGCTGATCAAAGTCGGCAATCACATGAGCGGCACTCAAATTTTGCTCATAGCTTTCTGCATGTTCTATGGCAACAGGCTCAGGGTGATGAAAACGGTGACCGACACTGTAGCGACCTGTTTCAAAACCTTGCCCGTTGGTTTGTCCCGAGCTGAGCCCTTGAATGGTAGCGGCAATCACTTGCTCATCTTTTAGTAGCACCAGCCATTTGACGGGGCGCACAAATTCCGAGCGCTCTGCCCCACTACGCATGCGCTTGGCAATCGGCAACTCATCCAAAGCTTTTTGAAAAATGGCAGGTAACAGCTCGACTACAGGTTGACCTGTCACGTGCTGCTCATAGCCAATATAATCGCCTTTGTCACCCTTGATGGTAATCAAATCTTTGACATCAATCCCCAAACCCTGTGCAAACCCTTGTGCCGCCTTGGTGGGATTACCATTGGCATCATAGGCGGCTTTGAGTGCTGGGCCTCTTTTTTGCTCAATTTTGTCTGGCTGTTTTTCGCTGATACCATAAATTTGTAGCGCCAAGCGGCGCGGGGCAGCAAAACTTTTGATGCGATCAAAACTGATATTGGCATCTATTAGTGACTGGCGTACATGATCGCTCAATGCGTCACGCAGTGTTTTTAGGCTTTTTGGTGGCAATTCTTCAGTGCCAAGTTCAAATAAAATGGTGGTCATAACTGTCTCGGTTTAAATATTAGCGATCGTCAGTGATTGGTGGGTCAAATTGTCGTTATTTTGGCAAATATTTTTCTAGTGCCGCGGCTTGGTGCGCTGCGTCTGCCAATGGAAAACCCAGTTTGGCACGTGCTTCCACATAGCTTTGCGCCACTTTACGCGCCAAGGTGCGAACACGCAAAATAAAACGCTGGCGCTCGGTCACAGAAATGGCGCCACGAGCATCTAATAAATTAAAAGTATGCGATGCCTTAAGCACCATTTCATAGGCAGGCAACGGTAGGCTTAAACCCACCAATTTATCGGCTTGACCTTCATAAAAATCAAACAAATCAAATAATTTTGGCACATCGGCATGTTCAAAGTTGTAGGTGGATTGTTCTACTTCGTTTTGGTGGAAAACATCACCATAAGTCACGCGTCCAAATTCACCATCTGCCCATACCAAATCATACACACTGTCCACGCCTTGAATATACATAGCAAGACGCTCTAACCCATAAGTGATTTCGCCCGTCACAGGGAAACATTCAATCCCGCCTACTTGCTGAAAATAGGTAAACTGGGTCACTTCCATGCCGTTTAGCCACACTTCCCAGCCCAGTCCCCAAGCACCAAGCGTCGGTGATTCCCAGTTATCTTCCACAAAACGTACATCATGCGTCAGCGTGTCCACGCCAATGGCTTTGAGTGAGCCCAAATATAATTCTTGAATATCGGGTGGATTTGGCTTTAGTACCACTTGAAATTGGTAATAGTGCTGAAGTCGGTTTGGGTTGTTACCATAACGCCCGTCGGTGGGGCGGCGCGACGGCTGAACATAAGCGGCATGCCAGCGTTCTGGCCCCAATGCGCGTAAAAATGTGGCGGTGTGAAAAGTCCCTGCACCCATTTCCATGTCATAAGGCTGCAATACCACACAGCCTTTTTCTGCCCAATAATTTTGTAAAGTTAAAATTAGCTGCTGAAACGTCATCATAATTAAGGTTACCGATTAATCTAGGTGATGGGTGAAATTTGTTTGTCGTGTTACAAAATACGTTGAGGCATTTTATCACCTTTTGAGACAGTTTACGAAAATGTTGCGCCCATTTTGGCAAGCTTTTTCGGGCGTTGTCTGTCTATGGGTGAGGCTATTCGCTAAAGCTGGTAGGGAATTATCGCGGTAGGTGTCGCCCCATTTAAACGTCATCAGTTGTCGTTTTGGTGGTTACAACGGGTTTTATTTTTATGTGTTTGGCGCCATAATAACGGCAACTACTTTACCAAATTTATTTATCTAAGTATTTGTATTTTAATATATTTTTAAAAGATTAGTGAGGTTCGCCATGTTGAGTTTGGTCAGTCTTGTCTTAGCTGCCGCATCATTAAGTGGCAACGGATTTTGGGTTATTGGTGTTGTGATGCTCGCTATACTAGCGCTGGGTTTTACGCGCTATCGCTATGTGTTGGGCTATTTTGTATTGGGTATGCTGTATTGGCTTGCGGTAGAGGGTGTGCAGTGGCTGCTAAGTGAAATTTTTGCCCTTGAAAGCCCAGCCAGTTATGTGGCTGCCATTGGTTTTTCAATGTTGCCTGTTTTGGTTATTTTGGTGTGGCAACCCAAACCGCGCTCTACCTCGGCAAGTGCGAATTTATTGCCTAGACATGCAGGGCATCGCCCTGTTGTGCTAGAAAAAGATACCGATTTTAACCAAAAATTTGTGCGTCATAGCGCGGTGTTTGACTCAAAAAATTAGCCATTTTTTTTACCCACGCCACACTAGCCCGCAAGTTGGTGTTACGCGCTGTGTCTTGGGTTGCTTGGTCTTGGGTCTGTCTTGGACGTCATCCCTAGGTGAAATTAGTTCTGCCCTACTCTACCGCAAACTACACAAAATAAACGCTTTGATTACAAAAAAAGCGCTTGTTATGCCAAACATTACTGTAACTTACGCGCCTTACCCTTATAATAGTGGGTACAGCGCGTTGTAGCTACCAACTTGCATCGTTTGTTGTATGGCTTGATGTTGTGCAGCTTCATCATGACATGATAAAACCATAATACCTTGACCTACCGATAAAAAAATAGGTAAGCATGATTACCATAGCAACTACCATAGGTATAGGCATTTGCATAGGTATCTGGGCAACGCGGGAATAAAACTATAAATTTCTGGAGGACGTTTTATGTTATCTCAATTGACACACATCAAATCTGACCCACTCGATGTGCTATTATTTGCCGTAGGACTGCGTCTTACCCAGCTTGCTAAAACAGGCGATGACAAATTCAAGTCACTACTTGATAACCGTAATTTTACCATTCAGTTAGGCAGCGAAGCTGAGGGCACCGCCCGCCACTATCAAGTTAGCCAAGGCAAATTTTCTCAGCACGCGGGTGCAGCCACTGAGCCTACACTGACCATTACATTTAAAGATTCGATGACAGGTGTCAAACTCCTTACCAAAGGCGAAGCTACCGCGTTTATGACGGGCATTCAAAATGGTGACCTAAAAATGTCAGGTGACTACTCACTTTTGATGTGGTTTAACCAAGTTGCCAAATATATTGTACCAAAAGTGCCAGAGCCACTTAAACCCGTCGTAGAGCAAGCCAAACCCTTACTTGAAAGAGCTGCGCCGTTTGCCAAAGACTTGTGCGCCAAAGCCATGGCAATATTTGGTGGTGCCACTGCGCCAACAGCCACAGGCAATAGCAAATATTTTAAGGACGCGGATACCACGGCTGACGAAGCTTCTCACGACACGGCTGACAAACAACACACAGAGAGCAAAATTGACGCCCTAAAAGACAAAGTAGCCGATATTAGAGCAGACGTAACCGATAAATTGGATGCGCTAAAAACCGAAGCCACAGACAAGCTAGATACCTTGAAAGAAGATGCTAGTGACAAATTAGACGAGGTCAAACAAGCAGGGCAAGAACAACTCAATAGCGCAAGAGCCAAACTCGACGATCTAAAAGAACACGCCGAAGAAAAGCTTCAAGACGCCGAGCAACTTGCAGCCGAAAAATTAGACAGTACCAAAGAAAAAGTGGTATCGCTAAAACATCAAGCAGATGACAAGCTAGATACGCTAAACGAAGAAGCCAAAGAAAAAATCAGTAATGCCAAAGACAAAGTCACAGCGGACGTAACAGATGCCGACTCAAAAACCGATCGTGACATTCGCCCAGACAACGTCTTTGCCAAATCGGTAGAAAATAAGGATAACCTCACCCCCGCTATGAAAAAGTCAGCGGAGATTGAAGCAAAACATGCAGACGAAGCGGTGATTGCCGATAACGTAAGAACTTCGGCAGTAGAAGATGAGCGTTCACCGATTACTAATATTTCAGTAACGCGTGGTGACAATCACCCATCAAAATAACGCTATATTGCTAGGTGATCCTAAAAAAACGGCAATATTATTGATATGATATTGCCGTTTTTTGTCAAAAATTTTTGGATTATACAAGGTTGTCTTGCTTTGTTTTATGATGACAACGGTTAATATGGTCGTCTATTATTTGGCTTTATGTGAGCCTTCCACTTGGATATTGAGCGTCACTTCTTTTGGGATACCAAGCCCCACATATTTATCTATGCCCCATTGGCTGCGGTCGATGGTGGTGACAAAATCACCGCCACACGCAGGTTTTTTTAGGATAAAGTTAAAATAACAGTTAAAGTTGGTGGCAGTGAGGCTGATGGGACGGGTTTTGCCCAGTAAAGTTAAATTGCCATCTACTTGGGTTACCTTGTCTTTATCAAAATGCCACTGAGTTGAGGTGAAGGTGGCAGTGGGATATTTTGCGGCATTAAAAAAATCTTTGCTCAGCAAATGCTCGTTAAATGCTTTGGTATTGGTATCGAGACTACTCATGGGAATGATGAGGTTAATGGCACCTGTTTTGGCGGCACGGTCATAGTTTAGTTCGCCCGTTAAGTTATAAAATCCACCATGATTGGTAGATGTACCCATGTGCCCAATAGCAAAGCGGACATGGGTATGGTCAGGGTCTAGCGTAAGGGTTTCGGCGTAGGTGGCAATGGGTAAGCCAGAAAAAATTGCCAGCAGTGTGATAGTCTTGTTCATTGGGGTTCCATAAGTTAGTGATGTTAATATACTCCCACCCCAAACCTAGAGGTTAAGGCGGAGGAATCTTTGCGACGCATAGCAACGCCTACTTTGGGTTTACTGTCTATTGGTGGCAATACGATGGATACCATTAGACAATATATTGATATCGAACAACAAAAACGCCTTGATTAGGGTGTAAGTCGCTGATATTACCACGTAAGAAGCACGGCTTCACAAGAGAGATGATAGGTAGATAACGATGTACGAGTTACGCACGATAAGTTAAATTCTATGCGGGATTTTATGCCGCTTTTACATATGGCGTTTTGACCAATTTATTCATAGCGTTTTAACGATAAACCACCACATTAAGACTACTGACAGGCTGAAGATACTGTTGCAGGCGTGGCAAAATATCTGCCTCAAAACTCAACCCTACTGGCACTATCAGTTCATCACTTGCCAATAACGCGACGCGGCGGATGCCACCATAACGCCCCCAATGGTATAACATAGGCTCAAGCTGCTGCAACGCAAGCAAAATGTAGTCAAGGTGTGGCGGGTTTTCGGCAAAAGGGGTCACCGCCATATTCACAATAAATTTTGGCTTAGATAATGCCCCACCTACTCCCAATCCCGCCAAGTCACGTTGGGTTTGGGATGACAGGATACCTCCCAACGCCAGTTCTGCCCTGTCACAAGCTTGGCGGTACAGTTGATAGTGTTCACGATACAGCCACTGAAACCGCAGCAAACTCCGATGACGAAAAATACCCGAGGTGGGAACGGGTACAATCAGCGCTTGATAACGGTCTTGAAATAAGGTTTTTTTGTCAACCAACGTTAGCATGGGTACACAAACTATGGTTTTGCAGCAGTGTTGTTTTGTTGCTCTAGCTTGGCGACTTGCTGCTCCAAAAGCTTGATACGTTCTGCTTTTTTGTCACTTAATTCGTTCATCATGCGTATTTGTTCTTGTATCATGACTTCTTGTTCTTTGAGCTGCTCACTTTGTTGTGCCAAGCGATCTAATTCTTCTTGGGCAATGGCAGGGTCTTGGGGTAAGGCAGGTTTTAAAATGTCTTGAGGTGAAAGGGTGGACACGACCACCGTACTCGCTGCTGCTGACGCCTGCTCACTTGCAATAACCGTACTTGCTATGACGCCACTAGCAGACATGGCAGGGGTAGACGCTACAGGCTGAACGGCAGCTTTGGGCGCTGTTTTGACAGGGGCAGGCACGGTGGTGGGTGCATTGGTAGATTGGCTAAAAAACACCCAAGCACCTACTGCTAATAGCGACAAACCTAGCGCACCATATACTATGGATTTTTTGGGAGTTTTGCGGGGTTTTGCGATGGTTGTTGCTAGCAGGCTGTTGGTCATTTTACCATCTAGTGTGAGTGTTGGCTCCTTGGAAGCGGTATTTTTTTGGGTTTGTGCAGCGGCAGATACCTGTGGGTTGGCAGCGAGCAGTGCTGCAGGTTCGGCACGCATGTCTATATCGCTGGATGCTGCTATTCCTGATGGCGCTGTCGTGTCAATATTTTGAATAAATGGCGGCTGATAAGGGTGGTCGTCGGCATCACTGAGCGGCAGCGCTGCTACTGGTTTGTCATTGATGTCATTAATGTTATTGTTTGGACTGCTGCCTTGCCACTCATTTTCATCAATCTGAATGTCATCTAATACTTGGTCATGTTGTGAGGGTGGGTGCTGGCTTGAGCTACTTGATGACGGTGTCAACACTGTCAGTGATTCTTGGCTTGGTGCATCAATATCAAAATCATCAAAACTGAGCGACTGTGCCATTAAGGAGAGATCATCTAATGGTTTTTGTGGATTGGTTTGGTCAAGCTCTTGATCAGCCATCGGTGTTTTGGCATCATGCGATGCTTGGTTTTCATCTGTCACTTCACCGTCAAATAATGCTTGTTCTAGTGTGCTAAGGTCAATGTCATCAAGCGAAAATTCGTCATGGGCGGGCAGCATTGTGGGTTTGGTGGTGTCTACCAATGGCGTTTGAAGTAACTCAGATGCCGCCTGTTCGGGGGCTTGGGTAGCCGCCTCGGCAGGTTGTGACGTGGTATCTGCAGCGGCTTGCTGTTTTTTTAGACTAAACAATTTCATATTGATGTATCATCCCTACTCATATTTGCGACTTGTCTAAACACTCAATGAGGGTCTTTGGCGACAGTATCCACGACAGGCATTGCCCCGCTTATTACAACGATAGCGGTAGTTTTACCCCTTACTATAACAAACCTCAGCAAAAAACTACAACATTTGCGCGTTTACTGAGCAGCTTTATACGGTTAGGGATTAATCATTGGCTGATTATTTAAATTTGACCACACCTGTATTATCATCGTGGTTGCTTTGCTGAATCTCGACAAGCTCATCAGGCGTAGGGCGGCGCTCGGTATAGCCACAAGCGGTACATTCGATATATTCGTCAAATTCTGGCGCAAATACTTGAATTTGCACCACTTTATCTACGGCTTGACAGCTGGGGCATGCTACCCCTGCCAAAAATTGACGTTTGGGTCGGTTAGACTGGTATCTCATGGCTGATTCTCCTACCAAGCTTGGGTATTGGCGTTGTCGGTATCGTCACTTAGTAGCTCATCATACAAGCCGCCCATCACAAACCCGCTGTGACGAAGCAGTGCATCAATCTTGGCTTCTCGCCCACGAAATGCTTCAAAATTGTCTTTCGCGCGCTGACTGCCACCTTTGGCAAGAATATTGTCTCTAAATGATTGCCCTGTTTTTTTATCAAAAATGCCTGTTTCTTCAAATTTGCTAAAGGCATCCGCGGATAATAGCTCTGCCCACTTGTAAGAATAATACCCTGCCGCATAACCGCCTGCAAAGATATGACTAAAGCCATTGGCAAAACGGTTATAACTTGCCGTTGGCATAATGGATATATCTTGACGCACTTGGTCAAGCAGGGCTAAGAGTTTAGAGTAATCGGGTGCTGGCGCGGCGTGTAGCAATAGGTCAAACAGTGCAAATTCTAGTTGGCGCAGCGTTTGCATGCCACTTTGAAAGTTTTTGGCAGCCAGCATACCTTGCAGCATGTGATCAGGCAAGGTCTCGCCTGTATCAACGTGGCGGCTAATGAGCGCGATACCGTCTGGGTGCCATGCCCAGTTTTCCATAAACTGACTAGGCAGCTCAACGGCATCCCATTCGACCCCGTTTACCCCAGCCACATCAGCGATATTCACTTCAGTGAGTAGGTGATGCAAGCCATGTCCAAACTCATGAAACAGCGTCAACACCTCATCATGGGTTAACAAGCTAGGCTTGCCGCCTAGTGCAGGGCTGAAATTTGCCACCATAAAACACACAGGCAGCTGCATAAAATCCGTAGCAGCGTGCTGGTAGCGCGCCTGAAAACCACTCATCCATGCACCACCGCGCTTGCCAGTACGTGCATATAAGTCAAAATAAAACCCACCTAGCAACTGCTGATTGTCATCAAACAATTGATAAAAATGCACGTCATCATGCCAGCGCTGCGTTGCGCCAGTGGCGTCTTCAATGCGGATGCCATACAGTTTTTGCACAATAGCAAACAACCCATTGATGACTGTTGGCAGCGGAAAGTAAGGACGGACTTGCTCTTGTGACAAGTTAAACTTGCGCTGTTTGACCTTTTCTGCCAAATAGGCGGTATCCCATGGTCTAACCTCGTCAATATCAAAGGCAAGCCCTTCGGTTTGTAGTTGTTTTAAGTCTTGTTTGGCAAATGGCTTGGCTTTTTGTGCCAAGTCTCGTAAAAACTGCTCTACTGTAGCAACATTATCTGCCATTTTGGTAGCAAGTGATAACTCCGCAAAATTGTCAAAACCCAGCAATTTGGCTTTTTGCTGACGTTTTGCCAAGATAGCCGTCATGATATCGGCATTATTAAATTCAGGTTGACCAAACACCTCCGATGCCCGCGTCACATACGCGTGATACAGCGTTTCACGTAACTTGCGGTCATCGGCATACGTCATTACCGCAAGATAGACAGGAATATCTAAGGTAGCCACATAAGGGGTTGGTAACGCAATATCAGGGAATTTTTCATGGTACCGTGTGCCTGCATCTTCAAGCATAGCAAGCGCAGACGCTGGCAGCCCTGCTAACTGGTGCGTCGCCAGGGGCAGAAAATAGCTTTGGGTGGCATCAAGTACATTATCTGAAAACTTTGCAGATAGCGTTGACAACTCACTGGCAAGCTTAGCGAACTGCTGTTTTTGCTGCTCTGGTAAGTCTACCCCCGATAGCTCAAAGCCTTGCAGTGCCAGCGTAATCGCGCGTTTTCTGGCGGGGTCTAACTGCTCAAAAAACGCCTTATCTGTCACAATCTGCTGGTAACGGCGAAATAACGGTTGGTGCTGCCCAACTGCCGTGCTATAAGCCGATAATTGCGGCAGCAGCGTATGGTGCAACTCACGAATCGCCTCCTTGCTAACCACACTATTTAGGTGCGACAACAGCCCCCAACTACGGTCTAATGCCAAATTGACATGGTCAAACGCAATAATGTCGTTGAGCGCTTGCTCACTTGAGACGTGCGTGCCCGCCTGCGTACTGGCTTCATCATCTAGCATACTTAAAAAAGCCTGACCATTTGCCAGCGCCTCAGTAATAGCAGTATTTAGACGCGTCAATTCTAATTGATGAAAATTGACCAAACGTAATTGGTCATGTGACTGATTGTTGATTGTATGTGCCATAAGCGTGTCCGTTATTAACTGTGAATAAGATTACCAAAGATAAGTATTCAATTGTGACTTTTTTTTATCAAAACAAGCCAGCCCTCATAAATCGCGCTAAAATACGGCGCATCACGTCATTCTTCCCTAACAACCAAAACGACCCATACCCATTATGACCAGTCATCCGCCAAGTTTAATCATCACCAGCTACAACATCCACAAAGGCATGTCGCCGCTCAATCGCTTTGTAAAAATGCAAGGCATTGCAGACGCCCTTCAGCATGTCAAATCAGATATTATCTGCCTGCAAGAAGTGCAAGGGCAAAATCTCAAACGTGTAATTAAGTACAATGAATACCCCGAGCAATCGCAGCATGAATGGTTTGGCGAGTACCTACAACTTCAAAATAGCTACGGCAAAAATGCCGAATACCACCATGGTCATCATGGCAATGCTGTGCTCAGTCGTCACCCACTTGACCCCAAACACAACGTGAATATTACAGTGAGCCGCTTAGAGCAGCGCGGGGTCTTACACTGTGAGATACAACCCATTGGCTGGCAAACCCCCATCATTGTACTATGCGCCCACCTCAATTTATTGGAGAATGATAGGGATCGGCAGTACGAGGTCATTCAAGATTATATTAGCAAAGAAATTGATGCAGACACCCCGCTTATTTTGGCAGGCGATTTTAATGACTGGAAAAAAATGTCAAGTAAAAAACTGGGCGAAAAACTTCATTTACAAGAGGCATTATTCACTCATCATGGCAAACTACTGCCAACCTTCCCCGCCAGACTACCATTGCTGAGTCTTGACCGTATTTATGTTCGTAATTTACAAGTCAAACGAGCTTGGGTCAACACGGGCTACCCGTGGTCAAGTTTATCTGACCATTTGCCAATTAGCGCGGAGGTTTGCCCGCTGCCAAATTCATAAACTGCAGGTTTACCCACATTTTTTTTGATTAACAGTGACATTTGCATGATTATTGCACCGATTGCAAGGTATCAATGCCCGTAGGTGTTGGTCATTTTTTGTCTTAAATGGTCAAACATTGACCCATAATCGGCAAAATCAGCAGCTTACTCAGCAAAAAGTGACAATTTTTGCAAGTGCGCTATTATTTAGATTGATTAAATTGAGGGAAAGCCATGCAACCAAAAGCGCTCATCATCTTTGCCATTGTAGGTATCACCGCCTTGGCAATTTTTAACTTAATTACCTCAGCCAACACCCAAAAAGCGATTGCCGCAGGACAAGTTGCAAGCGCAACCGCTTCAGCCGCGGCACCCTCACGGGGCGGCGAACCTAAGGCAACACTAGACAAAGCTAGCGCCGCCCTTGATAGCGCCAACCAAACTGCCAATAACAATCTGGCAGCAGCCGATAAAGCCGCGCAGTAATACTCACGCGGCTTTGGTTAGAACGTATCGCTAATACGCCGTTGCGATTTAACGGCGTTTTCTGCCTTTACCGCGGTTGTTGAATGAAGACTTCTCAAGCTGAGATACCAAGTCAAAATCAATTTGTTGGGTTTCCATGTTGACCGCTGCCACTTTGACACGGATTTTGTCGCCCAGCCCAAACACCAAGCCTGATTTTTCACCCACCAACTGCTGGGCTTTGTCATCATACACAAAATAATCCTCGCCCAAGTGTGAGATGTGAATCAAGCCATCAATAAATAGCGAGGTTAAGGTCACAAACAGCCCAAAGCTGGTCACGGTGGTGACCACGGCATCAAACTCTTCACCGATATGGTCTTTCATATAATGGGCTT
>CALAPG010000196.1 GCA_937889485.1 uncultured Moraxella sp.
ACTGACGGCTGGCTCGCCATCGGCAACCAATGCCGAAAACTGCGTCACCATCACCCCTGCACTGTGGCGGTTTTGGATAAAGTTAAAATGGGCAGGAAAGGCGTCATGCATGCCTTTGCTACTGGCAACCGCGCGGCTTGTGGTGACTTGGTGGCGCAGTTTGAGCGCGTCAATGTCTCGCCCTTTTTCAATCAAGCGGTTTTTGTCATCCACCAGTGCAATTTGTGGCTGTAGGTAACGCGCGACTTCACTGGGGTTAAAATCTTTTGGCAACACCGCGCCATTGTTGTGCCCACGCACGCCGCGGCGGGTGAGCGCATCACACAGCTGCTTGAGCAAGCCTGCATGGTGGTTTTTTTCGAGGGTATCAAAAATTGCTTTGGCGGTATCAGGTATGGGTACAATTTGCCTGCGAATCTCTTTGGGCAAGGTTTTTAGGAGCTGCAGCACCAACTCATAGCGCCAACCTGCGATACCCCAAAGCACTTCGATGGCATCTAATTGCGGCAAGGCAACCAGCGGCACTTTGATGGTAACGCCATCATCATCACTGGTGGGGTCAAAGGTATAAGACAGCGGCAATTTTAGCTGACCTAGCTGCCATGTTTCAGGGAAGGCTTGGGTAGCAGGAGCGGCATCATTGAGCACATCGTCATCGCTAAAATATAAAAACTGCGGCGTGGTGGTTTCGATGTCTTTGCGCCAGTCTTCAAAGGCTTTGCGGCTGGCAATATGCGCGGGCACACGCTCGGCATAAAAAGCGTACAGTTTTTCTTCATCCACCAGCAAATCACGGCGGCGCAGCTTGTCTTCAATGAGCGAAACATCCGCCACTTTATCTAGGTTATGCTGTAAAAACGGGGGCAATTTGCCGCGTTTGCCATCGCCTGTGGATGGGGCATTAAGATTGCCCAGCACCAATGCATCTCGCAAAAAAATGTCCCTAGACTCGGTCAAATTGACGCGTTCATAATTCATCAATTGCTTGTGTACCACAATCAGCCCAAATAAGCTAATTTGGGCGTATGCCTTGACATGACCCGTTTTCACCGACCAATGCGGCTCAAAATAATGGTATTTGAGCAAGTCGCCTGCCATTGCCAAAATCCACTCGGGCTCGATTTTGGCAAGGGTGCGCATAAATACTTGTGATGTCTCAACAATCTCAAACGCCATCACCCAAGGTGGGTTTTGCTTAAATAAGGTACTGGCAGGAAAAATTTTGGCTTTGTGCTGTCGCGCGGTGACATATTCGCCACGTTTGGATTTGATAATTTTGCCACTATTGTCAACATCATTGACCTTTTGGGCAATAAAAGACAGCAAGCCTGTAAGCAAGGCTCGATGAATATGGATGTAACTTGCGGGCTCTTGGTTGATTTTTAGTTTTAAGCTATCGACCATTTGCGAGAGTTGGCTATGGGTTTGTTGCCATTCGCGCAGGCGCGGCGAACTTAAAAAATGCTTTTTGGCAAAACTTTTGCGCTGATTATTGGTGAGTTTATCATTTTGATACGGGCTTTGAGCCAAGCGTTTTTCATCAGACTCATCACTTGTGCTAAGGCTTTGATGCTCAAACAGCGCCCCATAAATCGCTTGCCATAGGCTTAAATAAAATAAAAAGTCACTGTCGGGCTGGCGAAATAGCGCGTGTTTTTGGTCGGCTTGCGTTTGTTTGTCGCTGGGGCGCTCTCTGGGGTCTTGCACCGACAAGCCTGACACGATGACTAGCAGCTCTTTTAAGCAGCCATACTGCTCGCCTGCAATCAGCATACGCGCTAGCCGTGGGTCAATCGGCATTTTTGCCATCATCTGCCCCACCTTGGTCAACTGGTTGGGGTGTTGGCGATTTTTCGCTGGGTTTTTTTGACCAGTTATGCTTAGGCTATTTTCGGTTTTTTTGGTTGCAATCGCGCCCAATTCTTCCAACAGCTTGCGCCCGTCATTGATGAGTCGATTGTCAGGGGGCTGAATAAAATCAAAGCCTTCTACATCGCCTAGACCCAAATTTGCCATTTGCAATATCACCGATGCCAAATTGGTACGCAAAATTTCAGGCTCAGTGAATGCTGGGCGGCTGTTAAAATCCTCCTCGCTATACAGGCGAATACACACACCTGCGGCAATCCGTCCGCAGCGCCCTTTACGCTGGTTGGCAGCGGCTTGGCTGATAGCTTCTATCGGCAAACGCTGCACGCGTGAGCGATAGTCATAGCGCGACATACGCGCAAAGCCTAAGTCAATGACATAGCGGATATTGGGCACGGTCAATGCTGTCTCTGCCACGTTGGTGGCAATGATAATGCGCCGACCGCCTGTTGGGTGAAAAATCTGCTGCTGCTCGGCAAAACTTTGCCGCGCAAACAATGGCAAAATCTGGGTATGGCGCGGCGCATGGGCATTTAAAATATCTGCCAAATCATGAATTTCTGCTTCGGTTGCGGCAAATATCAAAATATCGGCTTGGTCGGCATGTCCTTTGCTTGCGGCATCTTGGTAGCATTCTTCAACCGCTGCGGTGATGGCGCGTGGTAGGTTTTCTTCCACCTCATCAAAGCTGTCATCATTTGAACCTGTGACAAT
>CALAPG010000197.1 GCA_937889485.1 uncultured Moraxella sp.
CAGTGAGCACTTTAATGCCAATCTTGACACAATGCTCGACCAATGGATCAAGCGCTTGTTTGCCCGCTATGTGCCCACCGCCGCTTGGCAACCCGTGTGCTTTGGCATAGCGGTTATTGCCATCCATGATGATGGCAATATGTTTGGGTAATGCCCGCAACTCATCCGATGATACAGTCACGTTAGACTTCCATTAACTCAGCTTCTTTGGTAGCAAGCATTTTATCAATGTTATCAATATATTTGTCGGTCATTTTTTGGATATCATCACTGGCGCGGCGCTCATCATCTTCAGAGATTTGTTTGTCTTTGACTAAGGCTTTGAGCGCATTGTTGGCATCGCGGCGCGCGTTACGCACCGACACACGACGTTCTTCGGCTTCGTGACGTGCCAGTTTTTGCATGTCTTTACGCGTCTCTTCGGTCAAGGCAGGAAGTGGCACACGAATCACTTCTGCACTCATGGGATTTAAACCCAAATCTGACTCACGAATCGCTTTGTCTACTGCCTGCACCATACTACGGTCAAACGGCTGTACCAAAAGTGTGCGAGAATCTTCCACATTGATACTGGCAACTTGGTTCAAAGGCATATCTGAACCGTAATACGACACCATCACCCCTTGCAAAATCCCTGGGTGGGCGCGTCCTGTACGTAATTTGCTAAAGGCGTTTTGTAAGGCTTCAACCGCCTTTTTCATTTTGTCTTCGCCTTGTTTTTTGATGTCATTAATCATAGGGGTATCCTTTATTTAATCATTGAATAGGGTATAAAAATACATGTCTTACATTATCAATATGATAAAAACCTTGTACGTTTGGTCTATGCTATTGATAAACCTTGGTACCTTCTGCCTCGCCCATCACCACGTGCAGTAGGGCATTGGGTTTTGCCATATCAAATACTTGCAGTGGCACGTTATGCTCACGCAGTAGCGCAATCGCGGTTAAGTCCATGACGCCCAGTTTTTGGTCTAGCACTTGGTCAAAGGTCAGTTCATCGTATTTGACTGCGTCATCATGATGGTTGGGGTCTTTGTTATAGACGCCATCGACTTTGGTGGCTTTTAAAATCAAATTGGCTTCAATCTCAATACCACGTAGGCAAGCTGCGGTATCGGTGGTAAAAAATGGATTGCCCGTCCCTGCTACAAACACGCACACTTCATTATTTTGTAAATAACGAATGGCGTTACGGCTGCTATAGTTCTCGGTCACCTCACCAATCGGCAGTGCCGACATCAAGCGGCACTTGATATTGCGGCGTTCAAGCGCATCGCGCATTGCCAAGCCATTCATGACCGTGGCTAGCATGCCCATTTGATCGCCCGTGACGCGCCCCACCAAGCCTTGTTTTTGTAGGGCAGCGCCGCGGTATAAGTTACCACCGCCCACCACAATCCCCACTTGCACCCCTAGTCCCACCAAGTGAGCGATAGCAAGGCTCATGTTATCTAACACACTTGAGTCAATGCCCATGTCATTTTTGCCTGCTAAGGCTTCACCTGAGAGTTTGAGCAAAATACGTTGGTAACGGGGAGCTTTATCAGACATGGTTGACC
>CALAPG010000198.1 GCA_937889485.1 uncultured Moraxella sp.
TGGCTGTCATAATCAGCTGATGCGGTGTGGTATGCGCCAAGCCTTTATCGACCAGCGCCATTCGCTGCTCCACCCCAAAACGGTGCTGCTCATCAATAATCACCAAGCCCAACTTGGCAAAATTGACGTTTTCTTGAAATAGCGCATGGGTGCCCACCACAATTTGTACGTCATTGTTGTCAATAGCCTGCAAGGCTTGCTCGCGCTCTTTGGCTTTTTGCTTGCCAGCCAGCCAGCCCACACCCACACCAAGCGGCTCAAACCACTGTTTGAAGTTTGTCAAATGCTGCTCTGCCAAAATTTCTGTGGGAGCCATGACTGCCACTTGCCAACCGCTATCAAGGGCATAGCAGGCTGCCAATGCGGCAACCAAGGTTTTGCCTGCCCCAACATCGCCTTGCACCAAGCGTAGCATTGGCACGGAGGTCACCAAGTCTTTGACAATCTCACCCACGACACGGGTTTGGGCATTGGTTAGACAAAAAGGTAAGTTGGCTATCAGCTGTTTTGCCAATGGGCTTGTATCTTGACAGCGCGGCGCTTTGTGCTGATAAAGCTGCTGTTTTCGGTACATGAGACTCAACTGGTGCGCCAGCATTTCTTCAATAATGAGGCGCTGACAAGTGGCATGACTGCGATTTTTTAGGGTCTCTAAGACGTGAATTTGTTTTGCCAAATCGGTATAAATGGGTGGCTGATGGATAAAACTCAGCGCGTCTAATAAACCAAACTCGGCAAACGGGTTAGCGATTGCTGCTAGTAGCGGAAATTGTTTGACCATCGCCCGTTGAATAGCTTGCCAATCGCCCTCATTCATCGTCGCCATTGGTGGATTGTTTTGTTTGACCGTTTGCAGCGCAAGTTTGACAAGGCTTCGTAGTTTGTTTTGGTGTAAGTTTTTGACGGTGGGATAAATCGGCACCAGCGCTGTTTTGGTGAGCGGTTGGTGCCCTATCACAACCTCGTACTCAGGGTGGCTAATTTGTACGCCATATTTATTAATACTCACCTCGCCAAATACACGCAATGTGTTGCCTACTGCCATGATGTCGGTCAGTCCCCGATAGACAGTAAAAAAACGCAACGTCACTTGCGCGGTGGCATCTTGCAAAGTGACACTCATGCCCGTGCGTTTGTTGTCAACGCGCACCACTTGCCCTTGTACCAAAGCAGACTGCCCATCTACCACATCGCGCATATTGACCAGGCGGCTACGGTCTTCATAATCTCTGGGCAAATGCAGCAGCAAGTCAAACACCCGCTCAATGCCGAGTTGGGCGAGTTGTTCGGCAATTTTGGTTCCCACGCCTGCTAAGGCATTAACAGGTAAATTAAAAATATCGGTGTGTATCATGATTAAAATAGTTGTAAAAAAGTGTCATCATTATATATAGTCATCAAAAAATACGTGAATGTCTAGCGCCATTGTATGTTTAATAGTAACCATTCACAAATCGCTAAGTTAGCGCTTTATCAAGACCCAAAAATGATGACAACAAACCCATCTCACAAAAAAAATAGGTAACCCTGTGATAAAAGCTCCCCTCGCCTTGACTCTACTGGCTACCAGTCTAATCGCTTGTACCAGCACAACCGCCCCCTCAAAAACCCCCATCAAATCACCCACCCCACCCAAAACGCCCACGGTCGCCCTAGTGTTGGGCGGCGGTGGTGCCAAAGGCTTTGCCCATGTAGGGGTGATAAAGGTGCTCGAACAAAACGGCATCAAACCTGACCTCATTGTCGGCACCAGCTCAGGTAGCCTTGTGGGTAGCCTCTACGCCAGTGGCAAATCTGCCCGTGAGCTTGAAGATATTGCCACCCATGTGAGCAATGATGAACTGCTTGATTATACCCTAAGTAAGCAAGGATTTATCGAAGGTATCAAGCTACAAAATTGGGTGAACGCTCAAGTGGGCAACCGTCCTATTGAGGCGCTCCCGATTCGTTTTGCCGCCATTGCCACCAACTTATCAACCACTAGCGCCAATGCCCAAAAAACCGTCTTTAGCACAGGTGATACAGGTCTAGCTGTCCGCGCTTCTAGCAGTGTCAAAGGGGTCTTTATTGCCCCTCGTATCCAAACCTCAACTGGCAACCACCGCTATGCCGATGGCGGTCTATCAAGCCTTGTGCCTGTGCAAACCGCCAAAGATATGGGCGCAAAAATTGTTATCGCGGTAGATTTAACCGCCCCTGCTAGCACAAGCGCTCACCAAAAACCTGATTTTTGGGCATTGATTGACCAAAGCTTGCAAGTGATGCCGCATCGACCCATGGCAGAATTGGCATTGGCAGATGTAATCATTCGCCCTGAAGTGGGTAACACAGGCACCACGGACACCGTCAATCGCGAACGCATTATTAAGGCGGGCGAGGTGGCAACGATGGCAAAAATTTCGGCAATTAAACAAGCACTCGCTCATTGACTCATTAATAAATGAAAAAACCGCTGAACAGAGCGATCAGCGGTTTTTTACCATCAAAAATCCTATGTGACTAGGGTTATTTCACTTTGAGGCGGTATTTGACCATTGCGACTTCGTTGAGTCCCAAACCAGTGATATCCCATTGCACAGCCTTGTAATAAGACATTGGTAGGTTTTGCATACTGCCACCCATATTGGCTTTTAACGGCATATAATGAAAGCTATTGCCGTCGGTGCTACCATAGGCACGTTCTGGCATCACATCTGTGGTGCTTAGCAATTCCATGTTGGCAGGAATATTCATGGTCACTTTCATGTTGCGCACCCGATCTGTACCATGGTTGGTAAGATAGCCGCGATACTCCACCACATTGCCTGATGCCAAGCGAGTTTGCGCGGTAATCGGGCTTAACACCTCTTGACCTTGCGCATCTTGACTGACCACAGATGCCAAAATACGGCTTTGAATGGCGTTATCGGCTTGGATTTCGGTGGTAGTGGCAGGGTTATCAAGTGTGACGGTTGGCAGCACTGCTATCGCGTTTGATGAGATACCAAATACGGCGGTTACCAGTGCCAGTGTCTGTAATTTTTTCATGTTATTTTCTCCATTAACTGGGTTATTGGGTGTTTTAACAGCAGCACTGCGGCATGTAAGTGGGGTTGGCGCAGTGGCGTTGTCACAATACATTGTCACAATACGCTGTCAAAACAATTGTATTGGTTAAATGAGGTGTAGCATAGCAAACTTCATATCGTAACTCACTATGAAGTTGCGCTGCGGGTTTGATAAATTACCAAATACAAACAGCTTAGCCAAAATCAGTAAGATTAGCTATTGTATTTTGTTGGGTTTATTGATAGCCTTATGAGTGGTCTTTTGCCTTTTTTGCCCATCCTGCGCTTTTAAACCAATAAAAGTAACTGGGCACAACGCACTGCCAATGCTACAGGTTAGCACAAACGCTATGCCATTAGGTCAATTGCGGCTTAGTGACAAAGACAAATTTTTAAGGTGCCATAACGTTGGGTTAGGTACTGTTATTTTGTGTTTGCTTGCAGGCTTTAACATCATTTATCATGACCATTTCAACTGATACCCAAACCAATTTTATGACAGCCGTTAAAGAAAATACCACCACTGACCATTCCCAGACCAAAGCCTATCACGCCATGATTGATTTTCCAGACACCGCCACAGCAGCCACCAACCAATCACCCAACGCCACCCCTGCGTATGTGACATGGTTTCGTAATTTTGCCCCTTATATCAATACCCACCGCGGCAAAACCTTTGTCATTATGTTTAATGGCGAGGCGGTACAACATGATAATTTTAGCCATTTAATCCACGATTTAGCGCTGCTACACAGTTTGGGAATTAAGCTTGTATTAGTGCATGGTGCACGCCCACAAATTGACGCCAATTTGGCACAAAGCCATATACAAACCCCGATGGCAGAAGATGTGCGTGTGACCACCCCTGAGGCAATGCCTTATATCCTAAAAGCGGTGGGCGCCATTCGCTTACAAATAGAAGCCCAGCTATCAATGGGGCTTGCCAACTCGCCCATGTATGGCTCACGTATTGATGCTATCTCGGGCAACTTTGTCACCGCCCGTCCTTACGGTATCCGTAACGGGGTGGACTATCAGTTTACAGGCGAAGTACGCGCGATTGACGCTGAGGCCATTCGCAATAACCTCATTCATGACCATGTGGTGATTTTGGGTAGTATGGGCTATTCTGCTACAGGCGAGGTGTTTAATTTGTTGGCAGAAGATGTGGCATTGCAAGCAGCGATTAGCCTGCAAGCCGATAAACTGATTTTCTTGGGAGAACAAACAGGCATCTATAAAGATGGCACTCAGCTACTCAAAGAGATGATTCCACACGAGGTTGCCCGTTTTTTACGTGATGTCCCTGAAAACTCCGAAATGGCGCGCTTCTTGCGGGCAGCCAGTGATGCCTGCCAGCATGGTATCCACCGCACCCATATTATTTCTTACGCCAAAGATGGTGCCTTGCTTGAGGAGTTATTCACCCGTGATGGCTCAGGCACACTGATTTCACACGACCCCTATGAAGAAATCCGCCGCGCGGATATTGATGATGTGGTGGGTTTGATTGAGTTACTAGAACCGTTAGAAGAACAAGGTATTTTGGTACGCCGTTCGCGTGAGCGCTTAGAAAGCGAAATTGACAACTTTAGTGTCATTGAGCGCGATGGTATGGTGCTCGGCTGCGCGGCGCTCTACCCTCTTAACGACCAAGCCGCTGAAGTGGCGTGTGTGGCGGTGCATCCCAATTACCGTAAAGGTAGCCGCGGTGCAGATTTGATGGCGTTTTTGGAGCAGCAGGCGCGTAGCCGCGGTATTCATGAACTCTATGTGCTGACCACGCGCACGGCACATTGGTTTGTGGAACATGGTTTTGTGGAAGTGTCGGCAGACGCCTTACCTGCCGACCGCTATGCCATCTATGACAGCAGCCGCAAGTCAAAGGTGCTAAAAAAAGTTCTTTAAGAAGCTGTATTCATAAATATTAATAACATAATCTATTAACTATACTAACTTATTGTGTTAAAATCTAAGGATGACAAATAAGAGCTATCCAACCGACTTAACAGACGAGAAATGGCAACTCATCGCCCCACATTTTAGCAACCAAAGACGCTACAAATGGGAAAAGCGAGAGCTTATCAATGCCGTGCTTTATATTAACAAAACAGGCTGTCAATGGCGAATGTTACCCAATGATTTTCCGCCTTATCCGACAGTCTGGAGTTTTTATCGCAGAGCCAATCAAACAGGGCTTTGGGATGAGATATTACAAGCCTTGGTTAAAAAAAACGATTGAGTGTTGGCAAAGAAGCAACACCAACCTATGCCATTATTGACTCTCAAAGTATTAAAACTACTGGTAAAGCCGAGCAAAAGGGGTTTGATGGTGGCAAAAAGGTTAAAGGTCGTAAACGACATATTCTTGTTGATACCATTGGTAATTTACTAGGCGTTGTTGTTCATGCTGCTAATATTCATGACACCAAAGCAGGTATTATAGTTGTTGATAAGGCGTTAAAAACCTATCCAACTATTAAAGCTATTTCAGCAGATGCAGGGTATCGCAAAACCTTTGAGCAGGATGTTTTAGAGGGCTATAAGATTCCTGTTGATATTTCAGCTAAAATCAATGGTGAATGGAAAATTATTCCTAAGCGTTGGATTGTTGAACGTAATTTTGCTTGGTTGAACAATGCTCGTCGTCTCGCTAAAGATTTTGAAATTACGGTTTTATCTGCTGAATCTT
>CALAPG010000199.1 GCA_937889485.1 uncultured Moraxella sp.
GATCTACACAGGCGAAGACACTCTTTCCCTACACGACGCTCTTCCGATCTGTATCAATTGACAATGATAAGCTAGCTTGGACGGATCAAAGCCTTGACCCGCTACAAACGTTTGACAACGAACCTGACAGCAACTGGCGCCAGCGCTGCTTGGTATGGCTCATTGGCAAATTACCAATTGAAGACTTTTTATAGCCCTATTTACTGCCTTGATACACAGATTTGGTATTGCCAAACCTTGATTAATCTAGCTCATCAAGCCATGCCATTTGAATGGCTTCTAACTGTTTTTCAGTGGATTTTTGCGGGTTATCGTCAAATTCTTCTAGCTCAGTGACATAACGGTGCAAATCGGTAAAGCGGATATAAGTTACGTCCACATCTGGGTGTTTTTCAGCGAGTTGAATGGCAATCTCAAGGGTATCGTTCCATTTAAGTGACATCAGTTTTCCTCAATATCAAGCGTAAGAAATTTTAACGTATACCGCCAACCGTTCAAGCCATGGTGCGGTGGGTGTTGGGCACTCAATCATTTGGCTACTCTATTAAGGTGCCGCTTTAAAAGGCAAATTATAGCAAATAAAAAACCCCGTCTCATAAAATAGCGGGGTTTTTTATCAGATTTTTGGCAAACTAACGATTTAAATTAATGGCCTGTGCCATTTAGATGGCGAATCATATCTTCCACGACTTTTTTGGCATCACCAAAAATCATCATGGTTTTGTCAAGATAAAATAAGCTGTTATCAAGACCTGCATAACCTGCACTCATCGAGCGTTTGATAACCATGACGGTTTGGGCTTTTGATGCCTCAAGAATTGGCATACCAAAAATGGGAGAATTTGGGTCGTCTTTTGCCGCAGGGTTCACCACGTCATTGGCGCCGATAATTAACACCACATCGGTACCTGCAAAGTCTGAGTTAATTTCATCCATTTCAAGAATGTCTTCATACGGCACATCCGCTTCCGCCAATAACACGTTCATGTGCCCTGGCATGCGACCTGCCACAGGATGAATAGCAAAGCGTACATTCACACCTTCTTCTTTTAGCATTTCATACAGCTCTTTGACCGCATTTTGGGCGCGACCTTGTGCCATACCATAACCTGGCACAATCACCACACTACTGGAATTTTCCATCATAAAAGCAGCATCTTCAGGAGAACCTGTGCGATAGGTTTTGGGGCCTGTGTCTTCTTCAGACGCGGTGCTACTGCTGCTTGAGATACCCCCAAATAGTACATTAAGTAGTGAGCGGTTCATGGCTTTACACATGATATAAGACAAAATAGCACCCGATGACCCCACCAGCGAACCTGCAATAATCAACATGCTATTGCCCAACGTAAAGCCAATACCCGCTGCCGCCCAACCTGAAAACGAGTTAAGCAGTGATACTACCACGGGCATATCGCCGCCACCAATGGGTGCAATCCACATCCAACCAAATACAATCGCAAGCGCCGTCATGGCATAAAATGCAGGCATGGATTGGGTCATAAAATAAGCGACCCCACATGCGATCATCGCAACAAATAGTAGCGCTTGCACGGGTTTGACCCAGCTGCCCTTGAGGGTTTTTGCCCATGGTTTTGCCGCCAACTTACCAAACGCAAACATGGACGCTGAAAAAGTAATTGCCCCAATAAAACAGCCAACAAACAGCTCAAAGCGCCCCACCGTATCATGCTGTACGCCTGTATGCAGCACACTGGCAAGTGCAATCGCCACCGCTGACAACCCCACCAATGAGTGCATCAAAGCTACCGTCTCTGGCATTTGGGTCATCGCAACCGTACGCGCCTTCCACGTGCCCACCACCGCACCCAAAACCATCGCGCCAATAATCAATAAAAACACAGGCGCAGGGGCTAAAAAGAAGGTTGTAACAATCGCAATTGCCATCGCCATCATGCCAAAACGGTTGCCACGAATGGCAGTTTTTGGGCTTGATAGCCCGCGCAAGGTTAATACAAATAACACCGCACCGATCAAATAAAACCAATCAGCATGTTGAGCCACCCAATTCATATTTTCCATTAGGCATCTCCTAGCGTTTTGGCTTTTTTATCTTTTGATTTGAACATCGCAAGCATGCGCTCAGTCACCGCAAAACCACCAAAAATATTGATACTGGCTAAAAATACCGCAAATGCACCCAGCAAACTGGTGGGCGTAAACATATCACCATCAATAGTCACTGTTTGTAGCATCGCGCCCACCACCACAATACTAGATAGCGCATTGGTCACCGCCATCAACGGCGTGTGTAGCGCAGGTGTCACACCCCAAACCACATAGTAACCCACAAAAATAGCTAACACAAAAATACTAAAAATTGCCACGAAAGGTGTTGCTGACGCAGCGGCAGACGCTAAAATGGTCATTAACATAGTACCTCCTAATGATAAAATAGGTCAGTTAAAATCACGTTAGCGACTGGCTAACAATACTTGACCCTGATGGGTCACTAATAAAGCTTTTTGAATTTCATCTTCTGGATTAAGCGCAAACGCTTGGTTATCATCCATCAAGGTGGCAAAAAAGTGATACAAATTATTGGCATATAGAGCCGATGATTGCGCCGCCAAGGTTGATGGGATATTCGGTACCCCCATAATGGTCACACCATTCGCAGTAATGATGTTTTGCCCGACCACAGAACCCGCTACATTACCGCCTGTTTCTACTGCCATGTCCAAAATAACCGAACCTGCTTTCATCTTATCAATGGTGGATTGGTGGATAAGACGTGGCGCATTGCGACCTGGCACTTGCGCTGTGGTAATCACGATATCCGCTTGGCTCACTGCCTTATCAACCACTGCCGCTTGGTCTTGGATATATTGTGCTGAAGGTGTCCATGCATAGCCACCCGTTGATTTGGCTTTGGCTTTTTCTTCCTCGCTCATGGGTACATCAAGCCATTTACCACCCACAGACTCCACTTGGTCACGAACCGTTGGGCGCAAATCACTGGCTTCCACCACCGCACCCAAACGGCGCGCCGTGGCAATCGCTTGCAAACCCGCCACCCCAACCCCCAAAATCACAATGCGCGCAGGTTTGACCGTCCCCGCCGAGGTCATAAACATAGGAAACGGACGACCATATTGGTTTGCCGCCAAAATCACCGCTTTATAACCTGCCAAATTTGCCTGAGATGACAGCACATCCATATTTTGGGCGCGCGACAAAGTACGCGGCAGTAGCTCCATGGCATAGACATTAGCCTGACGGTTAGCGTAGTCTTGAAGATGGGGATTGCGGTAGGGATTCATCATGCCAATCACAATGGCATTAGTCTTTAACTGGTTGATTTGCTCAACTGGCAAACTATTGACCGTCAGCACAACATCACTGCCTAAAATAGCGTCTGCCACAATATTTGCGCCTGCTTGTGCCAGTAGCGCATCAGGCATAAACGCACCCTTACCCGCATCACGCTCCACCACAACCGTGTGCCCAAGTTTGATAAACTTTTTGATCGTATCTGGCGTTACCGCAATGCGATTTTCATATAACGTGGTTTCTCTTGGCACCCCAATTTGCATAATCCCTCCTCCAGTGAACCGATCATAGCCGCAATGCCCTACCCACCGTTAAAGGATAGTTTGTCGCGACCACACAAACGGTTATAAATTTAAAAAATGATAAATAAATTATCATAAATTTTAGTGATTATGCAAAACAAATTTGGCAAAATTACCCAGTAAATTTGACTGGTGAGTATAAAAAAAAGTTATTAATATTTTTTTTTGCAAAAATTTGGTTAAAAATCCTTGCTAATTTTTATTTTGGCGAGGTCAACAATCACCGTTAGCGCTAGTTGCCAGTGCTTCTACAGAGTCGCCCGTTACCTCAAAAGCATCAAAGTCGCGGGCGAGCCAATACCTGTTTTGATAATATTGACGCACCTCTTGATCAATATGCCCCATATTTGCAGTGGCGCTGCTGGGGTTATTAAAAGGCTGAAAACGCCCACTAAAATGGGTCAAAATCAAGTTTGGCAGCGCAGCCGACTGGGCAAATTGGGCGATTTGCTTGGCACTGGTATGCATGGGGTCAAAATTTGGTTTGGTTTGGCGAATTTTGTCTGCCACAGCTTGCGTGTAGGTGGCTTCATGTACCAATAACCCCACCCCTGCCATCGCATCGGATAAACAGGCGGGCGTATCATTATCGCCTGCCACAATTATGGCTGTTTTTTGTTGTCTTGATTCGCAAAATTCGGCAGCTTTGAGTATCTCACCATTTCCTAAGGTAACGTCATAGCCATGCTGCAGCTTTCCCCAAATATGGCTAGGCTTAACACCTTTTGCTAGCAATTTTTCACTATCTAAATGCGTATAATCAATAGCTTGGGTTATTTTAAACGCGTGGCTAGGCATGCGGTGTGACAACGCAATCACTTCAATCGTTACATGATGCGAAGGGCTGATTGCTAGCATATAGTGATGGTGGGGTTTGCCTTCTAAGAGGCTTTGGGTTGACACAAAATGAATGGCAAAATTTACATTGAGCTGGGTAGTTGCCATCACCACCTCAAGCATAGGCGCAAGGGCTTGTGGGGCAATGAGGGTTAATGGGGTTTTTCTGCCATTCATTGCCATACTAGCAAGTAAGCCAAACAACCCATAACAATGGTCACCATGCAAATGGGTGATAGCAATAACTTCAAGCTGCATCATAGATAAGGGTGTTTTGAGAAGTTGGTGCTGTGTGCCTTCGCCGCAATCAACCAATAACCACGGCGTTTTTTTGGGGGTCTGTTCTGCACATACCAAGCTTACCGCTAATGCCGTTACGTTGCGCTGTTTGGTGGGCATCCCTGCTGAGGTACCCAAAAAGTTAAGTTTTAGCATAAAAATACGTCACTCTCTAAAAATTTATGGCAATCTCATGGTATGATCGCTTGCTATGAAATAATCACGCCAAGGACAGGATAAAAACTATCACATTGATATAAAAGATATAAAAACAATATTGGCTTTGTGGATATAATTTCGCTGTGGTATCCTTATCGCCAGCAACACGTTGAAACGTATGCTAACGATTTTGTTAAATAACAAAAACATCGTATGGGTGGCGCGTAAAGCATACCCTACTTTTAGCTTATTTTTCTTACCCTAACCGATTTTATGACTATTTGATTTTGTTTAGATAAAAGGTGTATTTCCCTTATGTCATTGGCATTAATTATTGATGATGAAGCTGATCTGTGTCGTTTAATGCAAATGACGCTACAAAAAATGGGGATTGATAGCCTCGTGGCGTATGATTTTGCCACAGGTATACGGCTATTACACGCGCATACATTTGACTTTTGCTTGACAGATTTACGCCTCCCAGATGGCTCTGGTCTAGATATTGTCAAACTCATCAATCAAGATTACCCATGCACGCCCGTTGCGGTAATTACGGCACACGGCAGCATGGATTTGGCGATTGACGCCTTAAAACTAGGCGCTTTTGATTTTGTCAACAAGCCACTTGAGCTTACCCGCCTTCGCCAATTGGTACAAAATGCACTAAAAGTTGCCAAAGAGGCACACAGCACCCAAAAACCTACCGCCATCGATGTATTTGCCAGCCGCTTGATTGGAAAATCACAGGTAATTGAGCGATTAAAAGCCACCATTCAGAAACTTGCTCGCAGCCAAGCGCCTGTTTTTTTATGGGGGGAATCAGGGACTGGCAAGGAGGTGGTTGCCAAACTTATCCATGACCTAAGTCCACGGGCAAACGCCAATTTTGTACCTGTTAACTGCGGTGCTATCCCGTCAGAACTCATGGAAAGTGAATTTTTTGGGCATAAAAAAGGCAGTTT
>CALAPG010000200.1 GCA_937889485.1 uncultured Moraxella sp.
TGAGCGAAAATCTAGAGTGACATCTTGAAAGTTTCTTGCGCCACTATCGCTTTCAACTGGCGTGTCATCGAGGAAGATTGATTTAAAGCCATTTGCTAAGCCCTCAACTTCCCCTTCGCTCATGCCATATTGTAAACGTGCATAGGTTTTTGAAGCGGTTGTATCGTTTGCAATTTTGGGTTGTCTTTGGCTTTTGCTACCGCCTTTTGCGCCTTTAATTACTGCGTTCATACTTATCCTTAGACAATAAAAAAGGCGCTCATTGCGCCTGTGTTTTTAAATTATTTCTTTCCACCGCTGCTGCCACCGCCTGTGTAACCAGCATCCGCAGAGCTAAAAGTATCTACTGCAAATTGACCAGCATTCACAATAAATCCACCGACTTCACGCTGACCATAAAGAATCGGAACTGGATTGCCTTGTGCGATTGTAGTGACTGCACCACCAAATCCCTTGTTTGCCCTGTTGCCGTCTTGGTTTTGATCTTCTGTATCGACCTTGGGGGCAAGCATTTGAGCTATACCACCAATCATCATGCCAACACCCATACCAACGGCCCAATATTGCTGTGTGATAACCCCTACGACAATCATCACCGCGCCAAGAATCGTTTGTAATATTCCATTACCACCCGCGCCGATGACTTTGGGCACGATCTTGATAACTTTGGCGCCAGTCTCAAAGTCGATTTGATCCTCACTGATATTTTCATCATCTTGAAAGACAGCAAAGGCAAGACCTTGCTCATGAGCTGTTAGCATGAATTGCTCAAAGCCAGGCACTTGGACTGATAGCGCTTTTACAGCTTCGCGGGTGCTTTCAACAGCTAGATGAAATTCTTTACCAAACTTCTTTCCCAGTACGCCATATAATTTAATTGTTTTAAGCATTCTTATGCCTCACAATTTTGACAACACGCTCTTGCCATTGTTGCCCAAAGATTTCACGCACGGACTTTCGACCGTAAGGATGATGTAGGATTAATGGTCCACCAAAACAACTTGTGCTTTCTTCTGACTTTAATTGCCACTGATCACCCAACCAAATCACTGCATGATTCGGGTGTTCTGTACGACCAACATTACACACCAACATGTCACCATACTGAGGTTCACTAACCTCATAAAATCCAGCTTCATCTAAATTTTCCAAATAAAGGGATTTGTGGTTTTTATCACTCCACCAATCGTCTTTACGTTCGAAATCAATCAACTGAATACCTAACTCACGATTATAAAAATCACGAATTATTGAATAGCAATCTTGGTATCCA
>CALAPG010000201.1 GCA_937889485.1 uncultured Moraxella sp.
AAAAACTTGGTACGCGACAACAGCTGCTCGCATCGGTGGGTAGCGGCTATAGTGCCTTTAGCCGCGGTGACGGGCTATTTTTGATCCAAGCTACCCCACAACAAGGCGTGAGCTTAGACCAAGCCAAGGCGGCGATTTTGGCAGAAATTGAAGCCCTAAAACAGCAGCCGATACACCCGTCCGAGCTCAATCGCGCCAAAACCAACACATTAACAGGGCTAATCTATGGTCAAGACAGTCTAAGCGGACAAGCGCAAATCATCGGAAGTTTGAACAGCATTGGGCTGGATGACCGCCTCATTTATCAGTTGCCAGCGATATTTGATCGCATCGATCAAGCCGATTTACAGGCAGTGGCAAAAAAATACTTGGTCGCCAATAATTTAACCGTACTCAACGTGGTAAGTGACACATCCAATGCCGCCAAGATAACGGCGAATGACCCAAATAATCCCACAAAAAACCATAGCCAATCAATACAACCCAAACAGACCCGATGATGACCCCGCTGAGGATATTATGACAAAAAAAATGCCGTTAACACGCCGCCGCTTTCCCCTTGTCTTGTCTCATACTGCTATTTTAATGGTGGCAGTGAGCACAGCCGCCCATGCCGAAACCGCCACCGATATTGATAACCATACCCGTGGGGCACTTGACCCGACCGCGCCAATTGCTGCCTTAACCACCCTTAGCAGCCTTCAAGAAACAAACCCGTCTTTACAGGTCAAAACCCCTGACATCATTCATTTTACCACGCCAGCAGGCACCCCCGTCTCACTGGTACAAACCCATACAGTACCAATAGTGGATATCAGTATTTATTTTAATGCAGGCGCTGCACGCGATGACGCCATTAAACAAGGCGGCTATGGCATCGCAAGCCTAACTGCGACTATGCTAGACCAAGGCACCCAAACCAAAAATGACAATGACATTGCCGAGGCTACCGAACAATTGGGTGCAGAACTCACCGCCAATGCCTATAAAGACATGTTTATTGTCAGTTTACGCACGCTATCTGATGAAGCCCACTTGCGCCCTGCCACCGACTTGATGAGCGATATCCTAAGCCACCCTACTTTTCCTGCCGACAATCTTGCACGCAGCAAAGCCCAATATCTTATATCTTTAGCACAAGAGGACGAAAACCCCGATAGCATTGCTGCCAAAGCCTTTGCCAAAGCCCTATATGGCAACCACCCTTATGCCCATCCAACCAAAGGCACCAAAGCAAGTATCGCTCATATTGAGCAAGCCGACCTCCAAGCCTTTGCCCAGCAATTTTTGGTAGCGCGTAATGCACACATCGCCATCACAGGCGACATTAGCGCAGAGCTTGCCAAAGATATCGCCCAGCGCCTCACCCAAGCGCTGCCCGCAGGCACGCCCGCCCCAAAACTACCAGACGCCAAGCCGCTGACCCATGCCAAAACCATTCATATTCCATTTGACAGCAGCCAAACGACCGTGATCATGGGACAGCTTGGCAGCAAGCATGAGCAAGACGCCACCCGTTTGCAGCAGCGCCAGAATTTTGCCATAGTGGATGAGGTGGTAGGCGGCGGTAACTTTCAAGCACGCTTGATGCAAGAAGTACGCAAAAAACGGGGGCTGACGTATGGTATTTATAGCAACATGACGCCCATGCAGAGCCAAGGTAGCTATACTATTCGTTTTTCTACCCGTAATGACAAAAGCGCAGAGGCAATTCAAGCCACCCAGCAAGTGCTAAAAGAAACCGTCCAGCATGGTATCAGTGCAGAAGAACTGACCCTTACCAAAGACAGTCTAACCAACAGCTTTCCCACAAGCTTTGCGAGCAATGCTGCCATTAATGCAACCATTGGTATGATGGGATTTTATCAGCTACCAGATAGCTATTTAACAGATTATATAAAACGCCTACAACAAGCCGATCTTCATAGCGTTAACCAAAGTTACGCAAGCCTAATAGACCCTGCCAAATTTTTGATTGTTACCGTAGGCAACACCCGCACCACCATCAAGACCAACCCACCTATCAAAAAACCGACAAGCCTCGGCCGCAGTCATCCTAAGCGATAAACCGCGACTAAGTCGATAATAAAGGCGATAGCACTAATAACGACATGGGGAGGAAGTTGCACTGTGATTACCACCCCATTTACGATAACCTTGGGTATCGAGGTGAACCGCGCCACTGGCATACAAACCTAGCCCAAAATTGTGAGCTTGTCCATTATATTGCCAAAATTGGCATAGCCCTTCATTGGTACTTTCCACTGCCCAGCGATTGCCCTCATTTTCGGGTACCCAAATATCAATTGCGCCATTGGTCATGTGCTTACTTTCTCCTGCACCACCTGCACATTGGTTGAGGCTTGGATTACGATAGACCGAACGTATCACCGTAGACATAGGCAAATAACCTTGCTGCTTAAGCTGTTGCAGCAGCCGCAAAGTTGGCACAATATTAGACCAAAGCGCCGCAGGCGGTACTTCATACGGCTCAAACCCACAAGCTCTGGCATCGCGTGCACTGGCTATGAGCTGATCGATGGGCGGGATTGTGCCCAGTTGACTTTGCAAATAATTTTGATAGGCCAAAATTTCCGATTTTTGGTAACTATGACTATCTAACCAAGCCTTAAAATCTGCATTATGACTATAAATTTCGCCACTGTTTTTTGGTAACGGAAGTGGCGCTGGCTGATGCTGACGGTGATGAATGAGTCCTTGTAAGGCATCACGGTTGTGAGGTTGTGGGGTGGGTTGGTTTAACACAGGCTTGGCAGATTTTGCAGGTTCTAACGGCATCACTGGGTGATTGCACGCCAATAACAATGTCATTGTCATGCCTGCAAGCAAGGTAGTCGCCATAACTTTTGGCAGAGTATGATAAGCTGATTGTTGGCTAACTGTGGTAGTGGCAGTTTTGGGTAGTTTTTTCATAAATAACCTATGAGATGAACGGAGTATGACTACAATGTGAAATAATGGCACGATAGCGTTATAAGCGCGTAAAACGCAACCTACGTTTTTTTAGCCTACTTTTTTTATCTCAACCTTTTTTTATATTTACTCTCAGCACACGACAAAAAAACGAAAAAGTCTGTTAAAGCA
>CALAPG010000202.1 GCA_937889485.1 uncultured Moraxella sp.
TTAAATCGCTAATGAGCTGCTTTAAACTGGCTAAGCTGTCCTTTGTCCAAGTGTGGGCAGGGGGATTGTTTAGGGTTAAAGTGGCGATGTGATTATCGATTTTTAAGTTTAAATTAGTGTAATCTGTCATTTTTAAATTCCTTTTTAACAAACGCTGTGTAAACAATTAAGGTTTGATTGCTATTTTTTATCGCATGAGTTCGCATCATTTATCCGTATTCAATGTCTAATCAAGAAAGCTACTTCAAGCCAATATGAATCTCAACTGACCCATCTAGCAGATATTTTTCAAAATCCACGTGATACGCTCGATGAATTTCGCCTTGCGCTTCGAGTTGCCAAATTTTTATCCACGTTTGTGGCAATTCTAGACGGTTTGTTTTAAACACTTGATAAGGGGTATCAGGCAGTTCAATCATTTTGCCATTATTGGGCATTTCGCTCGCCGTGCTACAGGTATAATCACCTTGATAATTTGACGCATATTCATGATACACGCCATATAGCACCGACAGCCCATGCCCTTGCAAAATGGTTTGTTGCCACAATTCGCCAAATTTTTTCATCACTTCGATATCAGTGAAGTTATTGGTGCGAATGGATTGGATTTCGTAAACTTGCTGGCTCATAATTTTGCTCTTTGGTAATACAGTGAATTAAATTAGTCATAATATTTTAAAATCAATATTTTAAAGTTTTGGGCGTATACAATACGCCCCTACCAAACTATTTTAGCTCTAATTTAAACCACTATAAATAACAATTATTGCAATCTTGATAACGCCCCATCGTCCATCATTTTACGGGCAATAATCATCCGCATGACTTCGTTGGTGCCTTCAAGGATTTGATGCACGCGCAAATCGCGCACATGACGCTCTAGCGGATATTCTTGCAGATAGCCATAGCCACCATGTAGCTGCAGGGCTTGGTTTGCCACGTCAAAGCTCAAATCGGTGGCAAGGCGTTTTGCCATGGCACAATAGGTACTGGCATCGGCTGAACCATTGTCAAGATGATAGGCAGCAAGTCGCACCATTTGACGGGCGGACACCAATTGGGTGAGCATATCGGCAAGTTTGAACTGCACCGACTGGAACTGGTCAAGGGTTTTACCAAACTGGCTACGCTCTTGTACATATTGCACAGCGCGGTCTAAGGCACATTGTGCGGTTCCCACAGCACAGGTGGCAATGTTGATGCGCCCACCGTCCAAGCCTTTCATGGCAAAGGTAAAGCCTTGACCTTCTTCGCCTAGTAAGTTTTCGGCAGGGACTTTGACATTGGTAAAATGCACGGCGGCGGTTGGTTGATTTTTCCAGCCCATTTTGTGCTCGTTTTTACCATAACTAACCCCGTCAGCCTTGGCATCCACCACAAATGCCGAAATACCTTTTGCCCCGTTATCGGATGTGCGTGCCATGACCACCAGCACATCGGTCGCCCCTGCCCCAGAGATAAACATTTTTTGCCCTGTGAGCAAATAATGGTCACCATTTTTGACGGCTTTGGTTTTGAGCGATGCCGCATCGGAGCCTGCATTAGGCTCAGTTAGGCAGTAGCTACCGAGTTTTTCGCCCGTG
>CALAPG010000203.1 GCA_937889485.1 uncultured Moraxella sp.
ACCGGCAAGGGTGCGAGCCCTTCGAGAGTTCGAATCTCTCAGCTTCCGCCATATTCAAAAAACCACTGATACGCTCAGTGGTTTTTTTTCGTGCAAAAATTGCCACTACATTGATGATTGGTTTACAATTTGCTTATCGTTATTGCTTTTTCCTTACTAGAAGAATCCTATTATGAGCAAATTTATGAGCGGCTGTATGCTGTTGTTGTTAGCTTGCACCAGCCAAGCTGAAAACTGGGTCAAAACTGCGCAAAATCAAGCAGGGGATGTGGGTCTTATTGATACAGATCATCAGCAGATGCGTGGTAAGAATCGGTTTGCTAAAGTGAAATTTATTTATAATCCCAATCACCCCACTGCTGATTCATCAATGGCGATTGTGGAGTTTTCTTGTAGCGATTACAGTGAACGCATTATTTCGGGAAAAAATTATCTTAAAAATAACATCCAAGACAAGATTTTTTTTGAAGATGCATTCAAACCCATCACAAAAAATTCCATCTGGGATAGTTTTTATCAAGTGGTGTGTCGTTAGTCTTTGATTTTTTTAGTGTTAAGATAAATAAGTAGCTACCTTTTTTGGGCGGACAGCCGTGATGACGAAGGCGGTAGAGGCTATAATAATAGGGTTATTCTATGAATATTATTTTGCTGCCAGCGGCTAACAACACCTGTTCTGCTACCTTTGTCACGCCTAATGACCCCAATTTTGTCACGCTTGATGACCCCAATGTGGTGCAGCACTTTAATCACGTATTAAAGGTGGGGGTGGGTGATACGGTGAAGGTGGGTGAAATCGAGGGGCGATTGGGCGTGGCGACTGTGGCTGAGGTTACGGCAACACAGGTTGTTTTATCCCAAATTATATTAGATCAAGCGCCGCCACCCAAGCTGCCTTTGACGGTGGTATTGGCTATTCCTAGACCCAAGGTGTTGCGGCGGCTGTTTTTGGATATGACCGCAATGGGGGTCAGCGATATCTGTTTGGTCAATAGTTATCGCAGTGAAAAAAGCTACTGGCAGACGCCATTGCTTAATCATATTGATACCTATATTAAAGAAGGGCTGCAACAAAGCTGTGATACGGTATTCCCCCGCGTGCACTTTAAAAAGCGCCTCAAGCCTTTTGTGGAAGACGAGTTACCAAGCGTGATTGAAGATGCTCAGGCGATTATCGCTCACCCCTATGCCACTGCCAAGTTTGCCGAGGTGTGGGAAGCTAATAAACCCCATGTGCTGGTAATTGGGGCAGAGGGCGGTTTTATAGAGTATGAAGTAGATTTGTTTGTGAAAGCTGGCTGCCAAACTGCTACACTTGGGGCAAGGATTTTAAGGACTGAAAACGCGGTAAGTGTGCTCGCAGGTTTTGCGCTGTTACAAGCGTGATCAGCAAGCCCATGCAGTCGCTATCGCTATCACTATCACTTTGTTACTGAGCGCTGCTACGCGCTTATTACAACATCATAACAATTTTGCCCCACCCCTATCTTTAAAGGCGTCTGATGTTGGGTGTATGATGATTGTCGTTTAGATCTACTTATGGACTATCGGAGAAAAAAATGGCAACACAATTAACGCAAGATTTGACAGGTAAAGTCGCTTTGGTCACAGGCTCTGCTAGTGGGATTGGTCGTGATATTGCAGAAACCTATGCCAAAGCGGGGGCAGCCGTGGGCATTGCAGATATTAATTTGACGGCTGCCCAAGCGGCGGCTGATGAAATTAAAGCCGCAGGCGGCAAAGCTATTGCCATAGCCATGGATGTAACCTCAGAAGAAGCCGTCAATGCTGGGATAGATAAACTGGTACAAGCGTTTGGTTCTATTGATATTTTGGTATCTAATGCAGGTATTCAGATTATCAATCCTATTCATCTGTTAACGCTTGAGGATTGGAAAAAAATGACTGCCATTCATTTGGACGGTGCATTTTTGACCACAAAGGCGGCACTCAATTATATGTATCAAAATGACAACGTGGGCACGGTAATTTATATGGGCTCTGTTCACTCCCATGAAGCCTCTGCCCTAAAAGCCCCCTACGTTACGGCTAAGCATGGCTTGCTAGGGCTTGCTCGCGTACTGGCAAAAGAAGGCGCCGCTCACAATGTACGCTCGTATGTTATTTGTCCTGGGTTTGTCAAAACGCCCTTAGTGGAAAAACAAATTCCCGAACAAGCCAAAGAAAAAGGCATTAGCGAAGAAGAGGTGGTAAAAAAAGTTATGCTTGGGCAAACGGTGGATGGCGAGTTTACCACCACCGATGATATCGCTCAATTGGCGTTATTCTTGGCGGCATTCCCAACTAATGCCATGACAGGGCAATCATTTATTGCCAGTCATGGATGGTGTATGAAATAAGCGTTTGGCTTATATGGGCCGCTTGTCAATGCGGTTGATTTGTTTTTGTATCTGCCGCGCTTGGTTTTGCGCCAAACACTCTAAAATCATCGCTAGCTGCTGCTGGGTAGCATCTTGATATTGCTCTGCTAATACTTGCCCCGCCTGTCCTGCTGTGCTAGCTTGTTTGGGGTTACTTAGCCAAGTGGCAAGCTGTTGGTGGAGTGCTTGCGCCGATGTGACTTGGCATAGCGCCCCCACCGCTGCCAGCTGACTGACAATTTGCTCACAAGACTGGGTGTATTGTCCCATGATAATGGGTTTACCAACAATCGCCGCCTCAATGGGGTTATGTCCGCCAATATTGACCAGTGACCCACCCACAATGGCAATGTCTGCAAGCGCATACCATACGCCAAGCTCGCCCATACTATCGGCTAAATATACGCTATCTTTGAGGCTAGGCTGACCTTCTTGACTACGACGAATCACCGATAAGTTTTTACTTTGTATTAAAGCTGCCACCGCATCAAAACGCTCAGGATGGCGTGGCACAATAATCAATAATGGGTTACGGTTGGCAAATTGGGTTTTGAGCGTCAAAAAATCGTCTAAAATCAGACGCTCTTCCCCCTCATGGGTACTAGCCGCCAATATGACACTGCGTGCTGCAAGCTGCCAAGCGGTCTGCAAACGATGTGCACGGCTTAGCATTAATGGGTTAGTTTTGCTTGACCATTTTAACGAACGGGCAATACGAATTTTATCGCTCGTCGCACCCAGCTGACGAAAACGTTTTGCCGAATCACCGTCTTGGGCGATAATAAGGCTTAAATTTTGCATCATACTTTGGCTAAGTTTACTTGCCTTTTGGTAACCACGAAATGACTTGTCTGATAGCCGCCCATTGACCACTATGGTGGCTATTTGGCGCTTGTTTAGCGCTGCCAATGTGGTGCCCCATAACTCTGTCTCTACAAAAAGCGCGGCAATTGGCCCAACATGGTCTAAAAACCTATCAACTACCGAACCGCTATCAACAGGCACAAAACTGTGATAAAGATCTCCTGCTGCGATCTCATCAGCAAATAGCTGTGCTACCCGTTGGTAGCCTGTGTGGGTAGTGCTAGTCATCCAAAGCGCATAACCTTCTGCCAGTAGTCCACGCAATATGGGTGCGACTGTATTGGTTTCACCCAGCGACACAGCATGGCACCAAATAATGGGTTTGGTGGTGTGCACTGCAGGATAAGCAACGGCAAAACGTTGATTGGATTCATTGGGCAAGGTTTTTTTGCTGGCAAGTTTTAGCTGATATAGCGGCTTTAGCAGCGACATAGCAAGGCGATAATAAAAGGGCGTGGCGTGCATAAGAATTCTTTTGGCGGCGGATAAAAAACTTCGCCATTGTAAAAAATGGGGCTAAAAATAGCAATAAAAAAACCTCACCGTAAGGTAAGGTTTTGGGAGCCATGGACAGTGGGTCTACTGCTGTGTCCAGCGTACTTGCGATTCTTTAATAACGGCCTTGGCTTCTTCAATGTCGCCCCAGCTTTCAACTTTGGTTGTGCCCGCTTTTTTGAGGTCTTTATAGTGGTTAAAATGAAACTCAATTTGCTTAATGAGTTGGGCGGGTAAATCTGCCAAGGTATTGATGGCATTGCCATTATTGCGGTCATCGGCAGGTACTACGACAATTTTGTCGTCCACTTCGCCATCATCGACAAACTTCATCACGCCAATCACTTTAGCTTCCATAAAGATGCCTGTGGGCAATGGGGTGTCTGTGATAATCAATGCGTCTAGCTCGTCGCCGTCTTCATCAAGAGTTTGGGGGATAAAGCCATAGTTAGTGGGTTTGGCAAATAGTAGCGGCTCAACACGGTCAAGCTGCATAACGCCTAGTTTGCGATTCCATTCAATTTTGTTGTTTGAGCCCTGTGGAATTTCGATTACCACGTTGATAATACCACCGTCAACATCGCCTGCATCTAAGATTTGGAGATCGGAAGAGCAC
>CALAPG010000204.1 GCA_937889485.1 uncultured Moraxella sp.
CCATGGCACGGTCAAATTTATCAAAGTATTTTTCGTCTTTGACCATACATAGGCGCACCAGCTCATAAAAATCGGCTCGGTCGGCAAATACAATGCCCGATTCAACTAGCCCGTGTAGGTCGAGTAGCTCTCGGGTGGTGACGGGCACGCCATACGTGCGTAAGGTGTAAAAAAGATTGATAAACACGCCGTTTCCCTAACGATTCAACCGAAGCATAAAACCCAATCGCTCAAGCAAGCTCACATCATTTTCATTCTTTAACAACGCCCCTGCCATTGGTGGCAAATTTGATTGCGGATTTTTTAGGCTGTCAATGGCGTTGTCATCGCCCAAATCATCTGCCATGAGCAAACTAATCCAATCTATCAGCTCAGAGGTAGATGGTGGTTTTTTTAGACCTTTGACTTCACGCAAGCCATAAAACACGTTAAGCGCTTCATCCACCAAGTCCGCTTGCAAATTGGGAAAATGTACATCCACAATCTCACGCATGGTCGCTTTATCTGGAAAATCAATATAATGAAAAAAACAGCGGCGAAGGAACGCATCAGGCAATTCTTTCTCGTTATTGGAGGTGATAATCACCACAGGGCGATGGTCAGCGGTAATGGTCTCACCCGTCTCATACACATAAAACGACATTTTATCGAGTTCATGCAGCAAGTCATTGGGGAATTCAATATCTGCCTTATCAATCTCATCAATCAGTAGCACCACACGCTCGGGGCTGGTGAACGCCTGCCATAGCTTGCCTGCCTTGATGTAATTGGCAATATCATATACCCTGTCATCGCCCAGCTGGCTATCTCGCAGCCGCGACACCGCATCATACTCATACAAGCCTTGCTCGGCTTTGGTGGTAGATTTAATATGCCAAGTCATGAGCGGCATACCCAGACTTTTGGCAACTTCTTCGGCAAGCAGGGTCTTGCCTGTACCAGGCTCACCCTTAATCAGGAGAGGTTTTTGCAGGCGAATGGCAGCATTGACCGCAAGTTTTAGGCTATCGGTGGCAATATAACTGTCGGTACTAGAGAAGTGAGTAGCGGTTGGCGTGGACATAAAAAAACCTATGATAGTACTAAAATTGATTAATCAGACTATCATAAGTTTTGCCCAATGTTAAGCGCTATGTTAAGTACTATTCGCGCGATCCACTGAGTGATTTATTGTGAAATAATCAAGCGTTTGGGCTGGTAAGATCGCGTTGATCAGTTGAAGATTTTTTGGTAGTTTTTTCGATACCCATTTTTAGAATTTGCCACACAAATCCCAAAATGCAGCCAACGGTGACAACCACCATCATGGGCAATAGCCCATTAAAAATAATGGCAGGGTCTTTAAGCAAAATACCATACACCACTGCGATACTTGCAGGGGCAATATCAGGCGTGGTGCCAATTGACGTGGTAGGTGTCAATAAAATGGCAAATAAAATGATCCAACTAAGCCCTGCCAGTGTCTTTGGCAAGATACGCACTACCAAAATCCATAGCAGCAGCACCACCACAGAAAATCCGACATAGGCGTATAAAGGTAATTTGTCTGGTGGCACGCCTCTAACTAATTGCGTCCACCAAATCACAATTTCTCCGATAATACTGCCAATTTGGTCGAGTGAAAGAAATGCTAACATACGTCTGCCTTGCCAAAGAGAGAGGGGCTATTTTATCATGAATAATTAAGCCTTAGCATAAGATTTTACTGCCACTTGGTTTGCTGTGACTCTGCCATCTTACGTTGGGCTTGGCGCTGCCACTCTTCTTCGGCGGGCATTTGTACAAAATAGCCTTGTGATTGCAGTTTTTCTAGGACTTCTTGTTTGTCCACTCTTGCCAGTTTTTGGGTATTTGCCAAATCCAAGTGCATGACAAATGCTTCACGACCAATGGCTTGACGAAACGCTTTTGGCAAAATGGCTAGCCAGTCTTTAATTTCTGTGGTGTCATTGGGGTAATCTGGACGTGCAATGTAGACGTACAGGTCTTCTTTTTTGCTAAATTTATAGATATCACAATGCATAAAAAAATGCCTATCACTTATACGAATTTGGCTAAGCATACCATATTTGGGGAAGGTATGAATAATATCGCCAGCCGATTTTTTGAACCCCTGCCCTATATTTTGGATGTTATCAATCTCTAGGGGCAGCGCTTGATGCGTTAGTCGTCAAGCAAGGACTGTGTATAGTTTTGTATACCCATCACCGTTATCAGCTCTTGCTGGGTTTCTAGCCAATCAATATACTCTTCGCTGCCGTCTTTGAGTTTAACAAGCAGTTGGCGAGAGACAAAATCCGCGTGCTGCTCACACAAAGCGAGGGCATCTTTGATAATGGCCGTTTTTTGGTTTTCAAGCTGCAAGTCACACCCTAGTATTTCAGCCACGTTTTCACCAATCAAAAGCTTACCCAGTTCTTGTAAGTTAGGCAATCCCTCTAACATTAAGATGCGCGCAATCAAGTCATCTGCCCATTTCATTTCTTGAATAGACTGGTGATACATTTTTTCATTGAGTTCTTCTAGTGCCCAGTTTTTGGCAATACGCGCGTGTAAGAAGTACTGGTTGATAGCGATAAGGGTCTGCCCCAATACTTGGTTTAGGGCACGAATGATGGCTTTATCTGTCTGCATGGCGTTCTCCTTTTTTGATAACGGGCGATAAGGTTAGGCAATCTCGCCAAGCTGTGATTGCAGATAATTTGGCAATCCAATCATATCAATAAGCCGCAGCTGCTGCTCTAGCCAGTGAGCATGGTCTTCTTCGGTATCCACAAGCTGTGCTACTAAGATTTCACGGGTGACGTAGTCTTGTGCTTGTTCACAGAGCGCAATGCCGTCTTTGAGGTGTTGACGAACGCGATATTCTAATTCAAGATCTGAGCGCAGCATTGAAGGCACATCTACCCCCACATTAATCGCCGCTACGGTCATGTTTGGCGTACCCTCTAGCATCAAGACGCGGTTAATAAGTGCGCGGGCATGGTCACCTTCTTCTTCCATCTCGTGGTGCATGCGTGTGTAAAGCTTGTGATAATGCCATTCATGATACATTTGGGCGTGAATGAAATACTGGTCTCTTGCGCCAAGCTCACCAGATCGGA